>NZ_JAAOHT010000008.1:0-84712 GCF_011440255.1 Haloarcula sp. JP-Z28
GATATCGTGGTCACGAACGCCACGGCTGCTCCATCGACGCTCAGTCCCGGCGACCGGACCGTCATCACTGTCGAGCTGGAAAACCGGGGCACTGCGAGCGGCGACCACAACGTAATCGTCGCGCTCAACACCTCGATACTGACAACGCGGACGGTCACCGTCCCTGCTGGCGAGACGCGAACGACGGAGTTTGCCCGCTCCGTTCCGGAAAACAGGACCGGCGAGCTAACGGTCGACGGGCAGCGCGTCGGGAACGTGACGGGTGACAGCGGTGGTCTCCCGATTCCAGCGCTCCCGTCGATCGGCGTTCCGAACCCGCTCTCGCTGTGGCCTGACGGCATCGTCGGAACCGTCCTCGGTGGGCTACTGGGCGTCGCTGTCGGGCTGTACGGCGTTCTCAAAGCGCTGGCGATCTATCTCGGATACTAAATGACAGAAGCCGGGTCGTCAGTCGATATTCGCTTCGAGACGGTCGATCAGGCCGTCGTTCCCGAGATACAGCGGCGTCCGCTCGTGTAGCTCGTCGGGTTCGATCTCAAGTAACGACTGGTCGCCGTCGGAGGACCGACCGCCGGCTGACTCAAGGATGTAGGCCATCGGGTGGCCCTCGAACTGGACCCGGAGTTTCCCCTCGGGGCGTGATTCAAGTGCGGGGTACGAGAAGATGCCGCCGTAGGTGAGTACCTGATTGATGTCCGCGACCATCGCCCCGCCGTAGCGGAGTTTCAGTTCGTGACGGACCGCCTCGGCGTAGGATTCGAACTCGTCGGTCCAAGAGTCGACGCCGCCGCCAAACCCGAATACGGTGGGGTCTTCAGGGACTGTCACGTCGTCGTCGACGACCCGCTTGTCGCCGTCTTCAAGGATATACTCGCGGACGCTGCCGTCCCGAGCAACGACCATCGAGGTGATCGGACCGTAGATGACGAACCCGGCGGCGAGGAGATTGGTACCGACAGTCGGTGGCTGTTCGCTGTAGATGCCGAAAATCGTCCCCATCCCGCTGTTGGGTTCGAGGTTGCTCGACCCATCGAGGGGGTCCATCGCGACATGCAGGCGACCGTCTGTCGTTTTCACGTCCGCGCGTTCCTCGCTAGCGTAGGAGGCAACGCCGTCGATGCCCAGCACCCGCTGTTCGAACAGTTCGTCGGCGCGCAGGTCAGCCGCGAGCTGGTCGTCGCCAGTGGGGTTGACGGAGTTGCTCTGGCCACGGTAGTCGGCAACAGCGCGGCGGACGTCCGGTGTCGTCGCGACGATGGTGTCGATGACTTCCGTGACTGTCTGCTCGGCTTCGGTGGTCGAAATGTCGAGTGACTTACTCATTTGTCAGGTGTAAGGGCAGAGACTGGCCATTCGGTGACCAGTCGAATTTTCTCCGAGCCTGCTGCCCGCAGGGTCTCTCATCACCAGTTGGTTCTCCGGCACACCATAAGTATCTTTTTGCTGACATTTACTACATTTCGAGTGAATATTCAGCCGCGGGGCAGTGCTTGCCGCTAAGCCTGTGACAGATTCTCTCGGTAGAATTCCAGTCCTGTGACAGTCCGATACCGTCGGCAGACTTACACGACCACCCGACGAAGACGCCGGTATGCATCTCGAAAAAGTAGACACCGTCGGCGTCGTCGGGGCTGGAACGATGGGCAACGGCATCGCGCAGGTCGCGGCGACGGCCGGCTACAACGTCGTCATGCGCGATATGACAGATGAACTGGTTGCCGCCGGGTTTGAGGAGATTCAGTCGAGCTTTGAGACACTCGTTGCGCGGGATACAGTGACAGAACAAGAGGCAGAAGCGGCAACAGCCCGCATCACTGGAACTACCGAGATGGACGACCTCGCGGATGCCGACCTCGCCGTTGAGGCCGTGACGGAAGACATGGATATCAAGCAGTCTGTATTCGAGGATCTCGATGCCGTCTGTGGGCCGGACACAGTGCTAGCCAGCAACACGAGCACGCTCTCGATTACGACTATCGCTAGTGTTACCGAGCGACCCGAACAGGTCCTCGGATTGCACTTCATGAATCCCGTACCGGTCATGAAAGGCGTCGAGCTTGTCGTTGGCGAGAAAACCAGTGACGAGACGGTGACGCTGGGGCGGGAGTTCGCCCACGACATCGGCAAGGAAACCTGGGAGGCCGACGACAAGCCCGGCTTCGTGGTGAACCGTGTGCTGATGCCCTGGATCAACGAAGGCGTTCGCGCGTACGACGAGGGTGTCGCCGACAAGGCCGACATCGACCGTGGGCTGACTCTCGGGACGAACGTCCCGATGGGCCCGCTCGAACTGGCCGACCACATCGGTCTTGATGTGGTTCTCGACGCCTCTGAAACGCTGTATGAAGAGCTGGGAGACCGCTACAAGCCCGCATACCTACTCAAACGGAAAGTCGCGGCCGGCGACCTCGGGAAGAAGTCCGGGCAGGGCTTCTACGATTACGACTGACCACTCTGCGGTGACAAACGCCGACAGTAGCAGGCCGAATACGATACCCGGCAACGGGCCGCGCGTTGGCCAACAGTAAAGACCCAACCCGCGTTAGAATCTGTCATGGACTTTAGCCCCACACAGGAACAACGCCAGATACAGGACATGGTCGCGGAGTTCGTCGACGACGAGGTCAAGCCGCGGGCAGCGGAGATCGACGAAACCGACGAGTTCCCGTGGGACCTCGTTGACGAGATGGCCGACCTCGGCCTGATGGGGATGCCGATTCCGGAGGAGTACGGCGGGGCCGAACTAGACTATCACAGCTACGCCATGGCCCTCGAAGAGATTTCGCGGGGAAGCGGCGGGCTCGGCACAATCGTCGCCGCACACATCTCGCTGGCCTGCAACATGATCTACGAGTTCGGCAACGAGGCCCAGAAGGAGACCTACCTCACGCCGCTGGCAGCGGGTGAGGAAATCGGCGCGTTCGCCCTCTCCGAAGCGGGCGCAGGCAGTGACGTACCGGCGATGGACACCACCGCCGAACCGGTTGACGGCGGTGACGCCTATCTGGTCAACGGCGGCAAGCTCTGGATTTCCAACGGCTCCGTCGCCGACACTGTTGTCCTGTTCGCCAAGACCGACCCCGAGGCCGGCAACAAGGGCATCTCGTCGTTCATCGTCCGCCCCGAGGAGGACGACGGCTTCATCGTCGAAGGGACCGAGCACAAACTCGGCGATAAGGGCTGTCCGACCGCTGAACTCCGGTTCGACGAGATGCGTATCCCCGCCGACCGGATGCTCGGAGAGGAAGGCCGCGGATTCGTCCACGCGCTCAAGACACTCAACGGCGGCCGCATCACCATTGCGGCCCGCGGTGTCGGCATCGCTCAGGCGGCGCTGGACGAGGCGCTACAATACGCCCAGGACCGCGAGCAGTTCGACCAGCCCATCAGCGACTTCCAGGCCATCCAGCACAAGCTCGCCGACATGGACACGAAAACGCAGGCCGCCCGCCTGCTGATGCATCAGGCGGCCGACAAGAAGATGGCCGGCGAGTCATTCGTCAAAGAGGCCGCCCAGGCCAAACTGTACGCCTCAGAGGTGTCCCGTGAAGTGGCGAACGAGGGCATTCAGGTCCACGGCGGCTACGGCTACACGAAGGACTTCCCGGCCGAGCGGTTCTACCGCGACGCGAAACTCAACGAGATTTACGAGGGCACCAGCGAGGTCCTCCGCAACACGATTGCCAGCGAGCTTCTCGATTAGGGAAACGAGAGGAGCGCTTCGACGACCACCGCACGCGTGAAGTAAAACGGCTTTCCGTCCGCACGGTAGCAGTTCGCACTGATTGTTCCGAGCGCGAGGAGTACCGCCACGCCGACGGTCCCGGCGAGCATCCCGACAACTTCCGACGGCTGAACAGCTGTGCGTGCGAAGACGTACGTTGCGACGCTGGCGAGCGCCGCGAACGGGAGGGCGTCCAGGCCTGCCAGGAGGAGCGAGCGGGACAGGGACATACCTGTGTTCTGTGGGAGCGGTCACAAAAAGGGTACCCCATCAACGGCGGCGCAACGAAATCCAGCAGAGGCTGGCAAGCAGCGCCGTCAACCGTCCTCACCAAGCGCCTCGCGCATCCACTCGAACTGGGCTCGAAGTCGTCGCTTGCCGGCGTCGGTCAGCGAGTACTTGTCGGCGATGCCGTCCTCGCGGTGTTCGACGAACCCGGCCGACTCTAGGGCGTCAAGCGCACCGTAGAAGCTCTTCGGTTCGATCCGTGTGTCATACCGGCGTTCGAGCCGTGTCTTCAGCCGCTGGCCGGAGAGTTCCCCGTCTTCGGCGGCGGCCAGCAGGACACACATATCGCGTCGGCGACCACTCTGGAGCCACTTCGACATAGGCGTTCGTGGCGGGCCGTCCGCTTCGCGTTTATGATTTCGAACGGACCGTCAGGTTCGCATGCCCCCGGTTCATAGTACCGCTGATGACCGATTCCGAACTCCCCGTCGAGGCGTCGGCCGACGGCATCACGGCCACGTACCGAGAGACCGACGAGGAACGGCTACTGATATTCGAGAGCAACGGCGGGAGCGCCGCGGTCGCACAGAATATCGAGGGGTACGCGATGCTGAAGGTCCGCCCGACCGCTGACGGCGACGAACTGGAGCGGTACTACGGCTTCGACATGGCGCTTGACCACGCGGCGGAACTGCTCGGTGTGTCCCCGAACGTGCTTCCGGTCCCCGACCCGGCCGCCGACATGGGGATGTAGCCGTTCGTCCCGCGCTTCACGGCGACGACCTGTTTAATTTTCAACCTGACATATCGTGGTATGGGGGTAGTGTCAGCTCCCCGTAGCACTTACTGGTAAGTAGGTGGGCTCCAACAGGTCCGTGAGCGGATGTTGTCAGAGCTATTCAGTACGTATTCCGCAAAAATAGTACTATTTCTTATACATCTGGAAAATTAGCAGTACGTGTGTATCCGATGTACCAAGACCTCTCTTAATACATCATACAAATATTATAAACTTGCTTTAATAATCACTGCTACCTCTCACTCGCATGGTCGATTTCACTCGACGGCAGGTACTTTCACAGTCGGTGGCTGCTGCACTTGGGGCCAGCGTCATCGGCGTGGCAAGTGGGGAAGAGGTCGAAGAAACAGACACACCCGGGGCACCGAGCGTCGCCGGAAGTCTCAAACGCTTCTCGACGACGGCATTCGGCGCGGAGGTGACGGGACCGTTCGTCTTCGAGGACGGGTCACTGCTGTACAGCCTCCAGCACCCGGAAGGAGAGAACCCCGAACCGTTTGGACGGGCCGCGGTGGGCTATTTCAGCGGCTTCCAGTTCGAGTTCGACGGGAGTAACGACGATTTCTCGGAGGTGGGGATTCCGGACACCGAAGAGAAACAGCGTCAAGTCCGGTCAGCGGCCGGTGACTACGAGGTCCTTATTCAGGGCCGCGAAGAGATTCAGGGCGGCGAGGAGCGCCTCGGTGTCCCACAGACACCCGATGGCGTCGACCTTACTGCGCTCAATGGAAGCAGTGGTGGCTATGGGCAAAATCCGGACTGCAACCAGTTCGTCGCAACAGACGACGAGGGCACCGAAGGATATCTGTTCACAAACTGGGAGAACTACCCCGGTTGCATCTCGCGAGTCCCAATAAGTCAGGATGAGAGTGGTGAGTGGAGTGCCGATGTCGGTTCGGACATGACACTCAACGTCGTCAACACTGAGCCGTTCCGCGATATCGGCGGGACGTGGGTCAACTGCTACGGTGACCTCAGCCCGTGGGAGACGATGATTTCCGCCGAGGAGAACTACAGCCACCCGCGCGTCTCATACACGCACACAGTGGGCGACATCGTGGAGTCCGGCACCGGTGTCGGAAAAATCGGTGGCTGTCAGTTCTGGAACCGTCCGAATCCGTCGGAGATCGGGGAGGCACTCGGTGACTACGTTGAGGCCGGTGACATTGAGGAAGAGTTCACTATTCAGGGCTACTGGTCTCAGGCCGGTGTCGAGAAGGCGGCGTACTACCTCGGTGCGGACACGGTCGACCAGACTGAGGACGGGAACGATATGACGCTAATCGATGACGTCTACCCGAACCCGTACCGCTACGGGTACTTCGTCGACATCCGGGAACCGGCTGCCGAGACGCCGAGTCCGATGAAGTACTACGTCATGGGTCGGGCCGCCTGGGAAGCACCCGATATCCAAGGCGACCAGCGGACTGTCTACGGCTGTTCGGACGGCGATAGCAAGGGCATCTACAAGTTCGTCGCCGACGAGCCAATTCCGGAGTACGACAACACCGACGACATCGCAGGCACGCTGTACGCGCCAAAGATTACCAACGACGCGGCCAACGCCGCCGAAGCCGGTCAACGTAACTCTCCCGCACAGACTCCGCTGGAAATCGAATGGATGGAGCTCGGTCACGCCACGAACGGCGAGGCTGCCGAGTGGATCGCGGAGTACGACGACGTCACGCAGGCCGACTACATCACGGAGCACACCGAATACAGTGTGGACGAAATCGGGACGGACGTCTCGGTGTCCGACGCGGTCAGAGAAGCCGACCTTACAGTCCTCCAGAGCGCAAGCGGCAATCAGAGTTACATCACGAACGAGGACATCGTCGAGTGGGCCGAACAGTACGAGGACAACGGTCCCGACGGCGTCGACGAAGAACTCCGTCGCATCCCGTTCCTTGAGACCCGCGCAGCCGCCAAGGAGATCGGTGCGACCATCGAGTTCAACAAGGCCGAGGGTGTCGACACCGTGGATAACTCACAGCCCGGCGATTTCATCTACTTCGGCATTTCGGAGTTCAACGACGACCTCGCAAACGACACCGGCGACATCCAGATGGACCGCGTCGACGGCGGCGTCGTCTATCGCGGTGTGCTGGAATCGGATTACAACGTCTCGACGCTCGAACCGGTCATCACCGGCCCCGACTTCACCGACGAGCCAGAAGACGCAAACGACGCACTCCGGAACATCGACAACGTCTACACGATGCGTGATGGTCGCGTCCTCTGCTGTGAGGACGGCTTCGGCGGCCCCGCGCGCTCGTACCCGAACGACGGGCTCTATGTCTACCAGCCGACCGTCACCGTCAGCGCCAACTCCGCCGCGGTCGGGAGTGGGTCGACGGGTACCGTCTCGCTGACTGCCTCGTCGCTCCCTGCTGGCTTCTCCGGCGCTCGGCTCACCGTCAGCGTCTCGAACCCCGAAATCGCGTCTATCACCGGCGTCTCATTCCCCGACGCGCTTGGACTCACTGAGAGTTCTGTCAGCGATGACGGCTCGTCGGCGACGATTCGCGTGGCCGATGTCAACACGAACGTCCAGTCCGGCGCGAGGGATGTGTCGCTCGCAACGCTCGATGTCCGCGCCAACGGCGGCGGCACGACCGACCTGACTGTCTCCATCGAGCAGATGGATGACGAAAACGGGAACGCCATCGAGGCAGAAGCTCGAAACGGCATCGTTGTGGGTGGCCCGCAGACGGTTGTCGGCGACGCCGCGCCGACCGACCCCGACGGCGACGGTCACTTCGAGGACCTCAACGGCAACGGCCGTCTCGACTACGAGGACGTGCAGGTGCTGTTCTCGAATATGGACTCCGACAGCGTGCAGCTGAACACCGGCGCGTACGACTTCAATGAGAACGGCAAACTCGACTTCGCGGATGTGACGGCGCTCTACGAAGAGGTCAACTGACGGCCGCAACCGACCCCCTCTCATCTTTCCATACAGGAACACAATGACAGACGACAGCCCCCTTTCGATACGCGGTTGCGTCAGAACCGCTGGCACCCCGCTCGCGCTCGTCGCGCTCGTCCTCCTCGCGGGGACGGTCCCCGCGCTCGCTGCAGGGCAGAGTACGCCAGCAATCAGCATCGAGACCGGCTCCGTCGCTGCCGGTGAAACGATGGCCGTGCCGGTCGTTCTCACCAGCGCACCGGACGGACTGGCCGGCTACCAGCTCGAACTCTCCGTTGATGACCCCGCAGTCGCCCGATTTGAGAACGCAAGCTACCCCGACCGCCTCGGCCTCACGACTGACCCTGTCATTAGTTCAGACGGTGGGACAGTCACGCTTGAGGCGGCTGACCTCGACGGGCAGATAGAACCCGGCGCGAGCGACGTGCCGCTCGCGACGGTCCAACTCACCGGTGTCGCCGGCGGCGAGACACAGGTGACCGTCGCGTCGAGTCAGGTCGACGCGGACGGCGGCGGCGTGGTCGAACCTGCGACCGAGCCGACGGCGGTCGCAGTCTCTCCGAGCGCATCGACGGAGACAGCGATCGCTATGACCGACGCATCGTCATCCGCCAGCGAGTCCACAGCCGAGTCAGCGGGCACCGCAAACGCCGCAGGTACCACAGCGGATAGCGGCGACCGGTCGACGACTAGCGCGAACGGGCCACTCCCAATAGCGCTGGCCATCGCCGCACTCGCTGCGGTGGCGGCGCTCGCAGCTAGAACGAGCCGACGACCGTAGCACCAGACCAACCTATCCATGCCACAATCAGACACCACTGTTGCACCGATGGACAGTTCGACCTATCGCGAGTACATCCTCGGCATACGCATCGCAGAACGACCGACAGGCGAGGGTGACACACGCTATCGGTTCGAGGCCCCAGACCACGAGGGCGTCGAGTTCGATGACCCCGAGATGGCAACGCTATACGCTGATGTGTACTTCGACGTGAACGGCTTCCAAGAGGCTGGGACCGGCGAGCGCGGCGTGCCACCGACAGTCATACAGGCTGGCCGTGATACGCTGGTCGCCTACTTTCTCACCCAAGCGGGCGTCGATGTCCACTGGGCGGCGTCGTTTTACGGCGAGAAACCAGAGAAAATCGAACGGTACGTCTCACGCGTCCGCAAGCGGTCGAAGAAGATCCGCGAGGGGGCAAAAGAACAGGGCCACGCCTGAGTACCGCTACACTGTGACAGACTGCGGGCCGAGTCCACTGATGGAGCAGACAGACCCCTCACAAGCGTCCTGCTCCTGTAGCACTGTGCCATCTGGCTCGTATATTTAATAGATAATATATTCGGCAAAAATAGCGCTGCATCGTGATTTATTCACAAACTGTCTGTTACCCTGCAACCGGGATATCTCTGTGCAGAAAATATCCTTATACGCACATATTATAAACCGGTTTTAAACCACCCTCCGCTTGAACAGGTGCATGGTCGATTTTAGTCGACGACAGGTACTCTCGAAATCGGTGGCAGCTGCGCTTGGGGCCAGTATCATCGGTGTGGCAAGTGGTGATGAGGTCGCAGAATCTGAGACAGTCGGCTCGGGGACTGTCAAGGGTGACCTCAAACGATTTTCGACGACAGCGTTCGGGGCGGAGGTGACAGGGCCGTTTGTCTTCCAGAACGGGGCACTCCTGTACAGTCTCCAGCATCCTGAGGAGGAAAATCCGGAGCCGTTCGACACTGCTGGAATCGGCTATTTCAGTGGTTTCCAGTTCGAACTTGATGGGACTAACGACGACTTCGACGAGCTGTCGACGCCACAGACCGAGGCGGAGCAGCGTCAGGTCCGGTCAGGCGACGGGGAATACGAAATCCTCGCACACGGTCGGGACAAAATCAAAGACGGCGAGGAGCGCCTCGGCGTGACGCAGACGCCGGACGGAACGGACATCACGCTAGACAATTTCGAAGGGACGCAGTACGGTGCGGCTGGGACGAACCCTGACTGTAATCAGTTTGTCCCGACAGACGAGGACGGAACTGAAGGGTACCTGTTTACCAACTGGGAGAACAGTCCGGGCAACGTCAGTCGAATCCCGTTGCGCCAGACTTTCGACGGCGAGTGGGAAGCCGACCTCGATGACGCGATCAACCTGGCGAACACGGAGCCGTTCCGTGAGATCGGTGGCACGCGGATCAACTGTTACGGCGATCTTAGCCCGTGGGGAACAATGATCTCTTCAGAGGAGAACTACGCCCACCCCCGTGTGTCGCTGACCAACCAAGTCGGTGACATCGTCGACGCCGGCACCGGAAAGGGACGCATCGGTGGTGCGCAGTTCTGGAACCGACCGAACCCGACTGAGATTCAGAGCGCCGTCGACGACTACTACGGCGACGAAGCTTGGAGCATCCAGGGATACTGGGCGCTGGACGGCGTGGAATTCCTCGCGTATTATCTCGGTTCTGAGCAGTCATATCAGAACTCAAACAGCAATAGCACCGAACCGATCTCTGATACGTATCCGAACCCGTACCGATATGGCTACCACGTCGACTTCCGCGAGCCGACCGCCGACCCGCCACAGCCAGTCAAGTACTACGTGATGGGGCGGGCCTCGTGGGAGGCACCGAACATTCAGGCCGACGAGCAAACTGTCTATATGTGCTCGGACGGCGACAGCAAGGGCATCTACAAGTTCGTCGCCGACGAGCGGATTCCGAAGTACGACGACCCGATGGACGTGTCGGGCACGCTGTACGCGCCGAAGATTACGAACCCACAGGCGGACGCGTCGACGGTTGGCACACGGAAGTCTCCGGCTGAGTACTCGCTCGACATCGAGTGGATTCCGCTGGGTAGTGCAAGCAACGCGGAAATGGAAGAGTGGATTGCCGAATACGACGACATCACGCAATCTGACTATCTCCGAGTCCACGCCGGGTCTGACTGGATGGAGGACCGCGAGGCCGCCCTCGAGGAGGCTGACCGAGAAGTCATCGAGAACGGCAACCAGAACTACATCACCAACGAGGAAATTGTCGAGTGGGCCGACCAGTACTACGCCGAAGGTCCTGACGGCGTTGACGAGGAACTCCGCCGGGTTCCGTTCCTCGAAACCCGTGCGGCGGCAAAGGAAATCGGCGTATCGATCGAGTTCAACAAAGCAGAGGGTGTCGACAGCAAGGACGGTGCCGGACCGGGCGACCCAGTCTACTTCGGTATTTCGGAGTTCAACGACGACCTCGCAAACGACGAGGGCGACATCCAGATGGACCGCGTCGACGGTGGCGTCGTCTATCGCGGTGTGCTGGAATCGGACTACAACATCTCGACGCTCGAACCGGTCATTGTCGGCCCCGACTTCACCGACGAGCCAGAAGACGCCGACGACGCGCTCCGGAACGTCGATAACGTCTACGTGATGGACGACGGACGCGTCCTCTGCTGTGAGGACGGCTTCGGCGGCCCCGCGCGTTCGTACCCGAACGACGGGCTCTACGTCTACGAGCCACAGGAGCCCGAAGAAAAGACGAGAAACGGGAATAGCGGTAACGGCAACAGCGGCAACGGTAACAACGGCAACGAAAATAGCAACAACGGTAACGAGAATGGCCACAGCGGCAACGGGAGCAACAGCTAACGAGGCACGCCGCTGACCAAGCACCACTCCGACAGCTACCCAGCTTTCGGTTTTACCCAAGAAATGGCTCAGACTGACAACTCAAACACTGTAACCGACTTAGAGACGTATCGTGAGTATATCCTCGGCGTCCGAATCACCGAACGGACCACTGCTGGCGGCGAGACACGGTATCGCTTTGAGGCCCCAGATCACCAGAGAATTGCATTCGACGACCCGGACATGGCGACGCTGTACGCTGATGTGTACTTCGACGTAAACGGCTTTCAGGAGGCCGGGACCGGCGACCGCGGCGTGCCGCCGACAGTCATACAGGCGGGCCGTGATACGCTCGTCGCGTACTTCCTCACGCAGGACGGCGTCGACGTTCACTGGGCCGCGTCGTTCTACGGCGAGAAACCGGAGAAAATTGAACGGTACGTCTCACGCGTCCGCAAGCGGTCGAAGAAGATCCGCGAGGGGGCGAAAGAACAGGGCCACGTCTGACACAGTAGGCGGTTACTCCCGACCGAACAGCCGCTCCCGGAGGGACCGCGACGACGGGCGCTCGGCCAGCAATACTGGTGTATCGAGCGTCTCGATGACATCGAACACCAGCGAGCCACGGACAATACGTGACAGCAATCCCCGCTCTGTGGCACCAACAATAACCAGACTGTAGTCACGACCGAGACGTTCAATAGTGGCTTCGATGTCACCGGTCTCGATACGGAGTTCGGCGTCCGACAGGCCGTGCTCAGCCGCCCACTCGTACATGAACTGGCGGCCGCTCTCCTCCTCGCCGGGGTCGACAACGTGGAGCAGTGAGACGGCCACACCGAACGTTTCTTCGAGAGCTTTGGCGACCGCAGCCGAGAGGTCTGATGAGAGACCACCAGCGGTCGGAACCAAGACATCACTGAGGTCGAGGTCCTGCCCGTCCAGCACGAGGAAATCACAGGGCAAGTCGTGGGCCAGTTCATCCAGCGTGCCTTCGGCGCGGCCGCCGGCAAACTGAGTCCCGCCGTAGCCCATGACAACGGTGTCGGCGTGGTTCGTCCGGGCCGCATCAAACACTTCCTCGATACCCCGGTGTGAGAGAATCGTCTTCGTCTCTATCGGAACATCGAACGCCTCGGCATCGGCCTTCGCGGTGTCCAGCAGGCTCTCTGATGTTGCGTCGATCCGGTCTCTGTTCGCGGCGGCGGTTTCGAGCGCGGTCTGGTCCGGGACAGTCGCGATGTGGGTTGCGAGTACCCGGCCGTCCTCGTGTTGCGCCAGCGCGCTTGCGAGGGTAATCAGTGCGCTCTCGGTACGTGGGTTCGCCAGAGCGACCATGATAGTCGGTCCGCCAGCTCCGTTCGGTGCGACCGCGTCGGCCGCGTTCACCACCTGGTCCGGAAGCTGTTCCTCCCGGTCGCTGATATAGTCAGAGAGCACGCCTTTTTGCGTGGTTTTCCCGCGCGCGTAGACGAAGTACCACACGACCGCGACGAGCACGAAACCGGCCGACAGTGCGATTTCGATGCTATCCATGAATGCGACGAGGCCGAGCGAGAGGACCGCACCGAGTATCGGGGTGATGGGGTACAGTGGCACCGTGAAATCCGGGTCGTACTCCGGCGCATCGGTCTCGCGGAAGACGATGAGCCCCACGTTCAGCAGGGCATAAACGATGAGGTGCAGGACGCTAGCCGCCTTCGCCAGCACCTCGATGTCCCGCCCGAGGAACGCGATGAACACGATGATGAGTCCGCCGGTGACGAGGATCGAGCGATATGGCGTGGCGTAGTTCGGGTGAATCTCGTTGAGCCAGTTCGTGACGATCTTATCCCGGCCCATCGCGAAATTGATACGAGCCGAGGCGAGAATCGACGCGTTCGCAGAGGACGCCGTTGCCAACAACGCGCCAACCGTCATCACCGCTGCCGCACCGGCGGCGACACCACCGATTGGACCGATGGATTCCGGGAACGCGAGTTGTGCGGCCTGTGCAACCGGCGCGTCCTGACTAAGCTCCGGCCACGGAACGACGCCCAGCATCATCGACACGAGGATAGCGTAGATGACCGTCACGATACCGACACTGCCGATGATAGCGATTGGGAGGTTCCGCCCCGGATTCTTGAGTTCCTCAGCCACGGTCGCGATCTTTGCGTACCCTAGGAAGGAGACGAACACGAGTGCCGTCGCCGGAAGAATCGCGCCGGTCCCGAACGGTGCTAAGCCGTCTGCGCCGGCGAGCGTCGCGTAGTCGAAGGCGAAAAAGCCCGCAACGGCAAAGACAGTGAGAATCGAGAGCAGAATAAAGACAATGACCGTCTGAACACCACCGGTTTCCTTCGCGCCGATGTAGTTGACAGCGACGAATATTGCCCCCGCGATGAGCGCTCCTATCTGGATGGGATTGAGGAATGCGACTTCCGGCAGCGGGACGAAGACGGCGAGATACTGGCCGAACCCGATACAGTAGAAGGCCGAGGCGAAGGCCAACCCCATCCAGTCACCCATCCCAGCTATCGAGCCAAACAGCGGCCCGAGAGACTTGTTGATGTAGTAGTACCCGCCGCCGGCTTTCGGCATCGCTGTGCCGAGTTCCGACACTGAGAGTGCGTTTACCATCGCAATCAGTCCCCCGACGACGAAGGAGACCACGACAACCGGGCCGGCCGCGTTCGCGGCCACACCAGGAAGGACGAAGATTCCGGCACCGATCATCGTTCCAATGCCGATGGTCATCGCCGACACCAGCCCGAGGTCTTTCGCCAGTTCGTCGTCGCTCATTCGTCCGAGTCCGCTCGCGGAAGTGCAATTACCGGTATCGCTGCGTTCGTGACGAGTTTCAGCGAGAGGTCGCCGGAGAGGAACTGCATGAGACGGCCGCCACCGCGGGACCGGTATGCGATGGCGCTCGCTCCGACCTCGTCCGCGGCATCGAAGATAGCCTCGACAACGTTCCGAGAGTATGCGGTGTGGTCGTCAGCATCAGGGAACACCGTCCTGACGGCCGCGTACGACTCGGCCGCCACCTCCTCCGACTGTGCGACCGGCGTCTTGTCAGGAACACCCTCGCCCTTCTCGACGACGTGTAACACAGTCACCTGCTCGGGCTCGTATGGTTTGAGCGCAGTTGCAGTGGCAAGTGCGTCGTCTTCGGTGGCAACCGGCAGCAAGACATGTTCAAGAATGTCCGTGGGTGTGTCGTTGTGGCTACTACTCATACACTGAAGAAGCATATGGATAGGTAAGAATGTATCCACATAATTCGCATATCCGAATCTAGTTTAAACGTATACATCCTGATTCGGAAAATATATCGGGTATCGCCGGAACCGCTACACCAGTACCAGGAAGGCCGTGGTGTGTACATGTTGGTATCCCGGCGTGGGGGCACAATCCCACAGCAACGCTGCTTCGGGCATTTCCGCCGGAAGCAGCGCTGTTGGAACGTGGGGCTTTTTCATATCGGGAGTGTGAGCGTCAGGTAATGGTCGGTGTTCAGTGATGTCGGTTCGCGTCGACTGGCGACAGAGCGTCGCCCTGACCGGCACTGTAACCAAGTATCTCGCTGTGGCAATGCTGGTCCCGCTGGGAATCAGTTTCGTGTACGGAGAAGATACCGTCGTGTTCCTGATTTCTATCGCAATTGCCATCGTGGTCGGCCTTGCACTGGAGCAAGCCAGCGACAGCCACGAACTCGGGCCACGCGAAGCGCTGCTGTTCGTCGGGCTCTCGTGGGGGGCTGTCGCAGTCATCGGTGCGATTCCCTACGTTATCGCCGGGTACGGGACCGAATCAGCGCTCGGTGAGCCTGTGAACGCACTGTTCGAGTCGATGTCCGGGTTTACAACCACTGGCGCGACTGCTACCGATGAAATATCGTTTGCTCGCCACTCCCACGCGCTGCTGATGTGGCGACAGCTCACCCAGTGGCTCGGCGGGATGGGTATCATCGTCCTGATGGTCGCCATTCTCCCAGAGGCAGCCGTCAACGGGGCACAGTTGATCGAATCGGAGGCACCCGGCCCCGAACTGCAGAAACTGACGCCGAAGATAGCCGAGACTGCCCGACTCCTCTGGCTGTTCTATCTGGGCTTTACCGTTCTGTATATCCTCATTCTGCTTGGCCTCCATTACACAGGCTACGCACCGAATATGGACGCTTACAACGCCGTTGCCCACGGGTTCACAACGCTGCCGACCGGCGGCTTCTCGCCACAGGCTGAGAGCATCGCCTACTTCTCACCGGCCGTCCAGTGGGCCGTCATCCCGTTCATGCTCATTGCCGGGATGAACTTCGCGTTGTTTTACCTCCTGTTGCAGGACGAGTATGCCGCCTTCCTCCAGGACCGTGAACTCCAGGCGTACCTCGGTGCAAACGCCGGCGTGGCCGTCATCCTCTGGGGACTGCTCTTTACCGGGTCCGCGCCGCCGCTCGAATTCGGCGGTGTGACACAGGGAGCACTGGAGAACTCGCTCCGGCAAGCCACGTTCCAGGTCGCCTCGCTGCTGAACTCGACCGGGTACGCGACCAGTAACTTCGACGAATGGGGTAACACCGCAAAGGGAGTCCTGTTGTTCGCGATGTTCATCGGTGGCTCCGCAGGGTCGACCGGTGGCGGTGTCAAGATCGTTCGCTGGCTCGTCGTCCTCAAGAGCATCCGACGGCAACTGTTCACGACTTCCCATCCCAGTGCCGTCAGACCAGTTCGGCTCGGCGGGCAGGTTATCGATGAGGACGTTATCAACGCGATATACGGATTCACGCTTTTGTACCTGCTCACGTTCGGCATCGCGACGGTGTTTCTCCTCCTTGATGCGGGCCGTGTCGGACTCGAACTGACTGTCTTCGAGGCCATCAGCGCAAGTCTTGCGACTATCGGGAATATCGGCCCCGGGTTCGGGTTTCTGGGGCCGTTCGGGACCTACGAACTCTTCCCGGAAACCAGCAAACTGCTGATGATATTCCTGATGTGGATCGGTCGACTGGAGATAATCCCGGTGTTCGTGCTATTCACGGGTGCGTTCTGGAACGAGTGAGTCCGGGAAACACCTTCTGCTGTTGTTTGTAGCTGCCAGTTCAGTTATATTCCTCCCAGATAGAGATGTGAGTATGTCTAGTCATGAAAACGAGCCGACACCGCCTGAGGGGCTCCCGGATGAAGTAGCAGCGGAACTGCCACAGTTGACGCCTGATGAACTCCGCAATACGATCATCTATGCGCAGGAGCTGTTACAATTCCACGACGAGACGGCCTCACCGGTAGAGCCGGGCCCCAACGAGGAAATCCTTCGTGCGACCAAACGCGACGGCTACACCGAGGTGGTGAAGCGGACGACCTGTGCTGAAGACTGTGGTGACTGCCCACACGGTCCGTATCTCTACCACGTCAAGGAGGAGACCAGACCCGAGGGCGGTACGAAAGTCCACTGGATGTTCCTCGGCGAAGTCTACCCTGATGAAGAGTGAAAGACTGCGGGGCGACCGCTCAGCTACGGGTCGAGCCCGTACAGCCCGGCGCGGATGAACACGAGTATCGGGATAATCTCCAGTCGGCCGACCCACATATTCAACACGAACATCCCCTCCGCAATCGCGGGCATCGACGGGCCGGTGATGCCCGATGAAAGGCCGACGTTCCCCTGCGCGCTGGCGACTTCGAACAGGGCATCGGCGTAGCCGAACGCTGGTCCTGCGACGTTGGTGAGGACGACGCTGCTGATGATGAGAATGATGAGCCACAGCAGCGTGACGATGGCCGCTTCGCTGAACTCCCGCTCCATCGACTCACGGTCGAGCGTCCGGTTGCCAATACGGGCCGTAATCACCGCGTTTGTCGGGAGGAACACCCGCGAGAACTGCCAGATGATGCCGCGAACGATGGTGTAGCCCCGGATGATTTTGATGCCTCCGACAGTGGACCCCGCAGCGCCGCCAAGCACCATCGCACCGGCCACGAGTACCTTGCCGCCGGCGAGCCAGCGACCGATTGGTGCCGACTGGAAGCCGGTACAGCTGAGGGCGCTGACCCACTGGAACGTCGAGTCCCGGACCGCGTCGAGCTGTGCGGCGTTGAGCATCGGCACGGAAACCGGCAGGAACGACTGGGTGGCAAACGCCTCAGTCGTCGCAGGAACGGACCACGCGTTTTGTACTGAGAGACCAACGACGCCGACCGTGAGCAGGATGAACAGCCAGCGGGTCTGCAGGTCCGTCACCAGTTCACGAACCTGCCTGTCGTGTAAGACGACGTAGTGGACCGGGAACGCAATCGCACCGAGAATCATGATCGGCAACAGGACGGTCTCGACAAGCGGCGAGTTGTACGTTGCAATCGAGTTGTCAGTGACCGAGAACCCGCCGGTCGTGAGCCCAGTCATGGCATGGTTGAGTGCCTGCCAGGCGACCTCCCACAGCGGCAGCGACTCCGCGTACTCGCTGTCGCTGGCGAGGATAGCACCGAACAGCAGCGCGAACGAAAGGACTGTGTAGCCGACAACGAGTTTCCAGACCGTTCGGACGGTAGAGACGACGCTTGGATGGATCTTTTCCTCTCGGGCCTCGCTCTGGTAAAGGGCGTAACTACCGCTGCCGGGTCGTGAAAGGATAGACACGGTCAGGACGATGACGCCGACGCCGCCGACGTACTGGATGAACGACCGCCACCACTGGACTGCGCGGGGGAGCGAGGGCTCGTGAATCGCCATCGTCAGGCCGCTCCCGGTCCATCCGCTCATGCTCTCGAAAAAGGCATGGAGCGGATTCCGGAAGTACGCCAGACTGGAAAGCGTCGTCGTTCCGCCGACCCTGATCGGCGCCCACGTACTCGTGTCCGTTCCGACCGGAACGAACGTATCCATGACAGCAGGAGGCGTGAACCACGCGGTCAACAGGAACGGCAACGAGCCGAACGCGGCGACCAGCAGCCACCCGCCGGCGGCGATGACCATGCCGTGTTTCATCTGTGGGGCTGGAGCATCGGAGAACCCGCGGTTCGCGAGACCGCCGACGCCAGCGGTCATCCCGGCCGCGGTAAAGAACCCAAACGCGGCGTAGAACTCTTGAAAGCCCAGCGCAACCGCGGCTGTAATCGTCATCAACCCGGCCTCCATCAGCAGGAGGGACCCGATATCGCGGGCGATTGTCTGCAGGTCTGTCGGGAACAGCCCGCCGTTCCGTCGTGACATATCAGTTGTGGTCCTCAGAGTGACCAAAGATGTCGGTCACCTCCGGCGTCGCACCCTCTCCCGAGTAGACCGTGAGGAGGTCGTCCGCCTCGATACGCGTATCGCCGCGGGGCGTTATTGGGTCACCATCGCCATTACGCTCGATAGCTACGATGAGCGTCTGGCCACCGATGAGGCCCTCCGAGTTGGCTTCCTGTAGCGTCTTGCCAGCAATCGGAGCACCTGGGGTGACCGTTATTTCGAACACTTCCGCGTGATCGCCAATGCGCATGAAGTCAACGATAGACGGCCGTTTGACGGCCCGATAGAGATACTCGGCGATGAGCCGCTGTGGGTTCTGCATCGTGTTGACGCCGATCTGGCGGAACACGTTCATGTGCTCAGGATTGTGGACAACTGAGACGATGTCCGGCACTTCGAGTTCCTGTGCCAGCAGACAGACCATGATGTTGGTCGCGTCCTGATCGGTTGTCGAGATGAGCGCGTCGGCACGGTCTGCACCGGCGTCCTCTAGCGTATCCTTCACCGTCGCGTCGTCGTTGATAACGAGACAGTCGTACTGTCTCGACGCGCGTTCCGCTCGTTCCGCGTCGCGTTCGATAACGACGACCTCGTTGCCCCCTGCTGTCGCAATCTCAAGCAACGGCGACCCGATATCACCGGCACCAACGATGACAATATACATTTTTGCCAGTGTACTGAACCGATGGTTGAAAGCCTACCGTTCCCAGTCACAGGGAGGCCATTGCGGTAATTCGGGGCAGTCCCGCTCCCAAACCACTATACTGTCCCCGACTGAATCCCACGGTATGGCAACTCTCACCGAGCAGTTCGACCATCCAGCGTGGCTGACGGCCGCCGGGACGCTGGCCGGCTATGGCATCATCCTCCTATTCATGTTCCTGTTGCTGTTTATTCTGCCGTATCTCCTGTTCCCAGCCTAAGACGGGGTACTGCAGCCGGACGCCGGTGTATCGCATTACTAGACAGAACCACATCGGCTGCTGCGGTCAATATGACCGCTACAGGGGTATCGCAGTTAGTAAATAGGTCCGTGTGGGAGTACACGTCGATGGAAGGGAAGGCAGCAGCGCCCGCAGCAGGGACGGTCCTCAACGCGCTCGCGACCGGCCGCGGCGCGGCGTTTGCTATCGACGAGTACACGACAGCGACCGTCACGCTCTCGACCGAGACCGACGGCGTCACCGGTGAGGTGGACGGTGCGCCGGACGCCGACACGCGGCTCATCGAACGCTGTGTCGAGTACGTCATCGACGCCCACGGCGGCCCACAGAACGTGGGTGTCCCGGCAGTCTCCGGCGGGACCGTCCGCACCGAGAGCGAGGTCCCGATGGCGTCGGGGCTCAAAAGCTCCAGTGCGGCCGCAAACGCGACTGTCATGGCGACGCTCGACGCGCTTGACGCGACCGAGCGGATGAGCCGCGAGGACATGGCCCGTCTCGGCGTCATGGCCGCCCGCGACGTGGGTGTCACCGTCACCGGGGCCTTCGACGACGCGTCGGCGTCGATGCTCGGCGGCGTCACCGTCACCGACAACGAGGATGACGCGCTCCTTGCCCGCGAGGAAATCGACTGGGATGTGCTCGTCTGGACGCCGCCGGAACAGTCTTTCAGTGCTGACGCGGATGTCGAGCGATGCCGGCAGATCGCACCGATGGCCCGCCTCGTCGAGGACCTCGCACTCGATGGCGACTACCAGCGGGCCATGACCGTCAACGGCCTCGCGTTCTCGGCCGCGCTGGATTTCGAGACGGACCCGGTTCTCGACGCGCTCCAGCACGTCGAGGGCGTCTCACTGTCCGGAACGGGGCCGTCGTTTACCGCCGTCGGCGAACGGGCGGCACTCGAAGCTGTACAGGACACTTGGGACAAGCGACCCGGGGCGACCTGGCTGACGACGACACAAACAGAGGGAACACACACAGTATGAGCACGAATTCAAACCCAGAGGATATGTCGCTGGACGAACTGCGCGACGAAATCCGGACAATCGACCGCGAGATCGTTGAGAAGATCGCACAGCGAACCTACGTGGCCGACACCATCGCACAGGTCAAAGACGAGAAGGGGTTGCCGACGACCGACGAGCAACAGGAGCAAGCCGTCATGGACCGCGCCGGCGACAACGCGGAGCAGTTCGACGTCGACCAGAATCTCGTCAAAGCGATCTTCCGGCTCCTGATCGAACTTAACAAGGTCGAACAGCGAGAGAACAGATAGTAAGAACCTGTTTTGATGTGGTCGGTATAGTCCGAGACTCGGTTTTAACGCTCACTCACCACCTTCACCGTCCTGTTAGTACTCCCAGAGACGGTTGATCCGTGAGTCGATATCGGGATGGGCTGCCCGGAGCGCGTCGACATCGGTTTCGCCGTCGACGTTGATTACGTGGACCTCACCCCGTTGCCCCCCGTACACGTCCTGAAAGTCGTAGACGACACCGAACACGTCGACGGCGTCGGGCACGTCATCGCTGTCTCGGAGGAACTCGACTTGTCTATCGACGTTGTACTCGACAAGCCGGTTGATGGCTGCCGCCCGCTCGATATCCTCCGGGAGATGTTCCAGCGCAGGCTCGAGATGGGGCTTGAGAACACCGAGACAGTGGTCAATGCCGGCCGGCTCGTCAAGACCATCGGTCAGGTCATCGTACGTCGCGGTCACCGCTCCACAACCGGTGTGGCCGACGACGACGGCCGTTTCGGTCATGGTGTGCTCGATCGGGTACAACACGTCACCGGACACCGCCTCGCCGGACGCGGTCTGCTGGATAACTCGGTTCCCGATGTTGCTACAGGTAAAGAGATGCCCCGGCTCGCTGTTGCCCCACATATG
The DNA here is from genome assembly GCF_011440255.1 of Haloarcula sp. JP-Z28. Classification (NCBI taxonomy): domain Archaea; kingdom Methanobacteriati; phylum Methanobacteriota; class Halobacteria; order Halobacteriales; family Haloarculaceae; genus Haloarcula; species Haloarcula sp. JP-Z28. The sequence goes on from NZ_JAAOHT010000008.1 coordinate 21,345, forward strand.
GTCCTGCAGCACCCGCGAGTCGGAGCAACAGACCGTGACAGCATCGGGTGTTTGTGAGTTCTGGACGCTGTCGAACCGGTCCCGGAACGCCGCCGCGTGGTCGGCGTTTCCGGCAAGTAAATCACGTAATAACTGACTCATGCGTGGGCAGATAGCCGCCATGCAGTAAACTCATTGGACTTGGGCAGTGTTGGCGTCTGCAACTCGGCACTGACTACAGGTCCGTGCTTTCAGAATGCTCTGGCAGTGCTGAGGATGGGTTTAGAGCCATATCTATTGGGTTGCGACGTCCTACTGTGATGCAAGCCAGCGAACAGACCGGTCTGAAAGGGTAACGGTATGTGGTCGGAGAGACTTGAGCAAAAGAGCCTCTGCTGGCAATTTTGGAGCGTGAAACGCGAGAAATGGGGTCGGAGGGATTTGAACCCCCGATCGGCTGATATCTCCGTCCTGCGCCTCGGAACTCCAGAGGGTCATCGTCGCGAACCGGTGATCAGCCGGCCGCTCAGTATATCAGCCCTTGGAGTGTCGTCCCAGGCGCGTGGCCTCTGGAGTCAGCCGCCTTCCCGGACTAGGCCACGACCCCGCACTCCGGCGTAAGCCGACTCGCATTAAAGGGATTTCGATTGGCAGACGGCGCTCAGTCGCGGTCGGTGTCAGACCAGTCGCATTCCTGGCACTTGTATCCCGTAACGAATTCCAGCGCAGAGGGCATGTACCCCACGGAGATGACGTTCTCGCCGCATTCCGGGCAGTCGTCATCGGCGTCTTCGATAGGCTCTGCGTCCATAACACCGTCTCCTTCGATGAGTTCGGCCAGGCTCTCGGGGGTCTGCATCCGACCCTGGACCACGCGATTGTCGCTCATACCGGACGACCGGGCCTGAGAGGCCTAAAAGTTCTCCCTCGTCACAGCCACGGGGCGCGTTCTTGATCCGGTTCGTACTCGACCGCGGCCCCTTCGTCGGTCTGCTCGTCGGCGGCAACGCCCTGGGACGCGCCGCCGTCGGCGAAGGCGGCGGTGAGGTCCACGGCGTCCGGTCGGTATTCCGTGTGACGCGTGCGGGCGTTCTCCGGGTCGAACGACAGCAGCGCCGTGACAGCGAGCACGGCCAGCGCCACGGGCGCGTCGGTCGGCATCACGCCGAGGACCGAAAGGGCGAGGACGCCGAGCGCGACAGCACTACCGAAGCGAAAGCGGTCGATGTCGACGGCGTTACGCAGCCACGGGCTCGCCAGTGCGACGGCGAGGGCGAAGCCGATACCGACGCCCGTGGTGGCGGCCGCGCGGAGCAAGACACCGGGTTCGATAGCGGTGACCAGCGTTGCGCCGGCGGGGTCAAGGCTCGCCAGCAGGCCGAGGACGACGATGACGGCTGGCCGCGGCAGGTACTCGCCGATTCGGGCGCTCGCGGTCTGTGCTGCGATGGCGAGGATGACGAGGCCGGCGAACCGTTCGAGGGTCCCTAGTTCGACGAGTCCCGCAATCGTCGGCGCAAGGGCCGCTTCGACGAGCGCGATCGGCATCAACACGGCTCCGATGATGAGTACAGAGCGCGCCTGCTGCCGGGGGCCGCCTTCGAGTTCGGCTAACACGACAGCGACGGTGGCCGACCCGCCGAAGACGAGCAAGCCCACTTCGAGGACGCCCATCCAGGTCGAGAGTGCCCCCGCGAGGACGAGCACCGGGAAGATGCCGTCGACGAGCGGCAGACCCATGACGGTCGCCAGCAGCCGGCCACCGCGGCCGACCTGCTGCTCGATGTCGAGTGCAATCGGGTGTCTGGAGCTACTCATGTCGTGCTACGGTTGAGCGTAACCCAACTCCCGTTGGGAGGTTCTCACTCGGTCCTGACGAACACGACAGAATTGCCAGAACTTCTTACCGAACCACGTGAACGCTGTATTGCCCGACGCTGTGGACGTCATCTGACGGGCAGTACCGTTCCGTGCGGGTTCGGTGAGTCGCATGTTTTTAATTATCCTTCATTCGCACATAACCGTTGCGTGAGAACTGCGCACATACGCCACCGTTTCTCCGGAATAGCCCGTTGTTTGTGGACGAATGTCTCACCTTCGGGACCAGGGAGTGACAAATGAGAGATCGATAGCGGATTTCTGGAACGGGGTGCCAGAGAGACGTGTGGCATCGAACCTCACGTAGCGCCGAGTCTCGCAACGTTTTTGCCGGGCCGTCGTTGACGGTTTACATGGCGAACGATTCCGAGCCTTTCTCAGAGAAGCTCCGAGTGCCGGAGGCGCTGACGTTCGACGACGTACTCCTCAGACCCAAGGAGTCCCGTGTCGAACCCGACGAGGCAGATACCACAACGCGGGTCTCGAAGTCGGTCGAACTGACCGTCCCCGTTGTCTCCGCGGCAATGGACACCGTCACCGAGAGTGACATGGCGATCGCGATGGCACGCCAGGGCGGCATTGGCGTCCTCCACCGCAACATGAACGCCGACCAGATGGCGACCGAGATCGAGCGGGTCAAACGCGCCGACGAGCTCATTATCCGCGATGTCGTGACGGCCAGCCCGAACCAGACCGTCCGCGAGGTCGACAAGATGATGGAACACGAGGGCGTTTCCGGCGCGCCGGTCGTCGACGACGACAACGGCGAAGTGCTGGGTATCATATCCGGGACGGACATTCGGCCGTATCTGGAGGTCGGCGAGGACGACGCCGTCACGGACGCGATGACTGACGAAGTCGTCACCGCCCCCGAAGATGTGACGCCCCGCGAGGCGCTGGAACTGATGTACGACCACAAGATCGAGCGCGTCCCTATTGTCGATGGCGAGAACCGACTCGTCGGGCTGGTCACGATGCAGGGCATCCTCCAGCGTCGCGAGTACGACCAAGCCGCCCGCGCAGACGACGGCTCGCTCCGCTGTGGTGCCGCCGTCGGCCCCTTCGAGATGGACCGCGCGCAGGTCGCCGACGAGGCCGGTGCTGACATCCTGTTCATCGACTGTGCGCACGCCCACAACGCGAACGTCATCGAGAGCGCCCGCGAGATCAAGGCCGAAGTAGACGCTGACGTGGTCGTCGGCAACATCGGGACCCGGGAAGCCGCTGAGGCCGTCGTCGACTTCGCCGACGGCGTCAAGGTGGGTATCGGCCCCGGCTCCATCTGTACGACTCGTGTGGTCACCGGGTCGGGGATGCCACAGATCACCGCCGTTGCGCAGGTCGCCGACGTGGCGAGCCAGCACGACGTGCCGGTCATCGCCGACGGCGGCATCCGGTACTCCGGCGACGCCATCAAGGCCATCGCCGCGGGCGCTGACGCGGTGATGCTCGGTTCGTACTTCGCCGGGACCGACGAGGCTCCGGGCCGCGTCATCACGATGAATGGCAAGAAGTACAAGCAGTACCGCGGCATGGGCAGCGTCGGCGCGATGAACGAGGGCGGCGGCGAACGCTACCTCAAGGACGACGAAGAGGGCGAGGAGTTCGTCCCTGAAGGCGTCGAAGCCGCGACACCGTACAAGGGCTCGCTGGCCTCCGAACTCCACCAGCTCGTCGGCGGGATGCAGTCCGGGATGGGCTACGTCGGAGCCGAGACGATACCCGAGTTCAAGCAACGCGCCGAGTTTGTTCGGGTCTCTGCCGCGGGACAGCAGGAGAGCCACCCACACGACGTGATGATTACGGACGAAGCACCCAACTACAGCCCCGACAACTAACGCTGTCGACCGAGGAACGCAAGAAAGTCGAAGCCGACTATAATGCGGTTTCGCAGGCCGGACTACACGCTTCTTTCTGTGCCGCATTTGCGTCGGGATACGCTTTGAACGACGCACCACAGCTCGCACACTCGAACGTGTCGAAGTCGGACATAGCGGCCCAGTATACTCGCGCCGCAGAAAAAATTATTTCGGGAGTGTCCGTCAGTCGTAGTAGTCTTCGTCCAGCGGCAGTTCCGTCCCGGACGACGTGACTTTGTCGACAGTCGTCTCCAGACGGAGTGTCTCACTGCACTCGGGACAGATGACCGCCACGTCGACCTGAAGAGAGTCATCGGCGTCGTAGATTCCCAGAACCTCCGCATCAGAGGCGTACAGATACTCCGCCGACAGTTCGTGCTCGTGGTCGCGAGCGTAGTCGTACGTCATACGTGCCCGCTTCACCCGCATCTGTGTTGATGGTTTCGGCGATTCCAAGTGACAGCACATACAGGGGATCCGCTCGAAGTCGCAGACATGGGCGACTTGGAAATCAGTGTCGGCACCTGGGATGCGTTCGAAGATGCGGCAACAGCCGTCAGGACAGCAGTGTTCGTCGAGGAACAGGGCGTCTCCGAGGACGAGGAACTCGATGGAAACGACTCGGATGCGGTCCAGTTTCTGGCCCGTGACGACGAGTATCCCGTCGGGACTGCTCGGCTCCGGTTCCCCGAGTCCACGGTCGGCAAGATTGAGCGAGTTGCGGTCCGCGAACCCTACCGGGGTGACGGCGTCGGCGCAGCGCTGATGCGGGCTGTCGAAGACGCCGCTCGGGACGACGGCGCAACCGAACTCAAACTCCACGCACAGACCCACGTTGAACCATTTTACCAGCAGCTCGGCTATGAGACGGTTAGCGACGAGTTCGAGGAAGCGGGCATTCCACACGTCAAGATGCAAAAGCGACTGAACGACTGAAATGGGCGCACGGTGACTTACAGGCCGACTGCATGATAAGAGACGAGTATGGTATCGCGGGCGACCAGTCGTAGCTGTCTCGTGATCTCAGATGTTCCAGCACAAACATGTTTCCCTGCTTCCACCCTTCTGGGGACATGGCGCAACGCGCCGGGTGGGTAGCAACCGCGAGGACAGTCGCCGGTATCGCGTACGGGAGCGATATCAGGTACATCGCCACGTCGCTGGCGTACTACGCGTTCATCTCGCTCATGCCGGTGCTGTTGCTCGTGTTCATCGTCTTCGGCCGGCAACTGGCTGACGTGGTTTCAGTCACGGGAGCGCGGTTCCTCACTCCCGATACACAGCAACTGCTGTACGAGGGATTAACAGCTGCGACGGGCCGGACAGCAGCGACAATTCTCTCCGTGGTCGTGCTGGCATGGAGCGGTGCCAATGTTGCGGTCGGCTTCCTGACCGTTGTCGAGCGTGTCGAGGCGGTGGCGGAGAAGCCACTCCCGAAGCAGGTGTGCGACGCTGCAGTTGTTCTCGGGACGCTTACTGCCGCAATTCTCGTGATACTCGCCCAGAGCGTGTTCCTGTCCCTCTTTGCCACCGGTCTGCTGAGCGTGCTCGTCGGATTCGCCGTCCTGTTCGTCGCTCTGGCTGTGACGCTGCTGCCCCTGTATTTCGTCCCGTCACGTGTCGCTGGCTCGCTTACTGCATCTCTCCCGGGCGCGATAACGACAGCACTGGGCTGGACCGTCGTTCACGCGGTGATCCAGTTCTTTGCCGCTAACGCCGGACAGTACGCTATCTACGGCGTCCTCAGCGGCCTCATCCTCATCCTCACAGGCGCGTATGTGGCCGCGATTGTCCTGATGATTGGTGTCGTTGTCAACGCAGTACTCGCCACCGACGCTGACGACCTGTACGACGCAAGTGGCTGAGGCTGTGACCGTCCTCTTCTGGGTCGCTCGTTCCATCATTCAAACCCCTTCCTATCGAATTCGCGCCGCTCACGGTTCGTTCGCGGCGCAAGAATACAGGCCGGAAGGGATTTGAACCACGGTCGGACGTGCTTGCTTCGCGTGACCTCCCTGATGCAAACCTCTTCGGCTGACTATACCAGCGACTCGCGAATTCACGAGCCGCAGTAAGTAGCGGGCCGGAAGGGATTTGAACCACCGGAACTTCGCTCCCACAGGTCGCTCGTTCCATAGTTCAAAACCGCTTCGTAGCCGCTTTGCTCCTCACGAAGTGTTCGTCGCAAAAGCGGGCCGGAAGGGATTTGAACCCTCGACCGACGGCTTAAGAGGCCGTCGCTCTGCCAGACTGAGCTACCGGCCCAGTGCACTCAATTCTCTGGACGGCCCGGTAAAATAGGTTTTCATTCGGACGCCTCGTGTCGGTCGGTATCACGTTTCTTGTACACAGTAGTCGGCTAGCGGTGACGGACTGACAGACGAATCGCACGGTGCGCGACTATGATCGCGCCTGGCGATGTCTGACGGCCTCTCAAGCCCGTTTTTCAGGAAACCGTTCCCAGTTGTTGGAGAAATAGCTGGCATTAAAGGGGCTTGACGCCAAGCGATACAGACACTAATGAGTACAGCCAGCGGCATCACGATGGCCTCTATGTCGACCTACGCCATCCTCGGGTGTGGGAGTGTTGGCCACGCCGTGGCGGAAGAACTCGTCGAGGAGGGGAAAGACGTCCTCATCCTCGACGCGGACGAGGGGCGAGTCGAGGCCCTCCGCGATCAGGACCTCAACGCACAGCAGGCAGACATCTGCGAGACTGACGTCGCCCAGACGGTCGCCGACCGCGACGTGGTGCTCATCATGTCCCCGGACGTGAACGCCAACGCCGAAGCAGTCCGGAACATCCGGGAGTCCGGCGGCGAGCAGTTCATCGTCGCCCGCGCCGACGACCCGGTGTCGGCCGACGACCTCACTGAGCTCGGTGCGGACGTGGTCATCAACCCCTCGGCGGTCATCGCCGATTCGGCGCTTCGAGCGCTGGAAACCGGGGAACTGGAGTACAAGGCCTCACAGCTCGGGGACGTCATCGACGGGACCGAGGAACGCATGGCGATACTTATCCACCGGTCGCCGGACCCGGACTCCATCGCTTCAGCGGCCGCGTTGCGGGCCATCGCTGCGAGCCGCGACGTCGAGGCCGACATCATCTACGAGGGCGAGATTGGCCACCAGGAGAACCGCGCGTTCGTCAATCTCCTCGGTATCGAACTGACATCGAACGAGGACGTCGACCTCGACGAATACGACACGTTCGCGCTGGTGGACGTTGCCAAGGGCGGCGAACCGGCCATCGACTCGGTCGACATCGTCGTCGACCACTACGAGCACGAACACGAACTAGAACACGACGCCGCCTTCTCCGATATCCGGCCGAACATCTCGGCCACGTCGACGATTCTCACGAAATACATTCAGGAACTGGACCTCAATCTCGACCAGAGCGTCGCCACAGCGCTGCTGTACGGCATCCGCGCCGAGACGCTGGATTTCAAACGGGACACGACGCCGGCGGACCTGACCGCCGCGGCGTACCTGTATCCCTTCGCCGACCACGACACGCTCGAACAGGTCGAATCGCCGTCGATGAGTCCGGAGACGCTCGACGTGCTCGCGGAAGCGATCCGGAACCGCGAGGTTCAGGGAAGCCATCTCGTCTCCAACGCCGGATTCATCCGGGATCGCGATGCGCTGGCGCAGGCGGCCCAGCACCTCCTCAATCTGGAGGGCATCACGACCACAGCCGTGTTTGCCATCGCCGACGACACCATCTACCTCGCCGCGCGCTCGAAGGATATCCGGATGAACATCGGCAAGGTGCTGTCGGACGCGTTCGGCGGGATGGGCGAGACAGCGGGCCACTCCACCGATGCCAGCGTCGAGATACCGCTTGGCATCTTTACCGGCCTCGATACCAGCGATGACAACAGAGATACACTGCTGGAACTCACTGAAGAAGCAGTTAAGCGGAAACTGTTCGAAGCAATGGGTGTCGACAGTTCCAGTAGCGAGAGTTCGAACGGTAACTAGGCGGGGACTTCTTCTTCTTCGTCGCCGGCCTCGGGCTGGCGGAGCCGTTCGACAATGTCGCTGACGATAACGACATCGCCGACAGCCTGGACCCACCGGTACGGAATGATGACGCCTCGCGACGCGTTCACCTCTTCGTCAAACAGCTCCGTGTTAAGCTGGTGGAGTGCCAGCCCTGTCACTTCCTTGCGGTCGAGTTCCAGCCGAAGGTCCTCGACTTCGCCGACGAACACGCCGTTTTTCGAATACACCTCGCGACCCACGAGGGCTGTAATCTCTTGTGGTAGATTCTCCATTCCCATACGACGGTGGTTGGTCGGATGGCTTATAAAGCTTCTTTGCGACTGAAACGTCCGCGGCGCGGGGAGTCAGTACCATGCAGCACTTCCGAAACCGATTGTCGGGCTAATTCTGTCTTCCCAGTAGCACTACCGGCACACGGGTACCAGTCGTCTGTTCGGGCCGCGGGACTTTTACCCTGCTTTCCCGTTCGCTCGGTATGCTCTCCCCTGGTGACCCTGCCCCGGATTTCGACCTGCAAGGGACCGCGGACGGAGGTGCTGGTGCCTATCGGTTGTCGGCTGCGACGAACCGCGCGCCGGCGGTCGTGGCGTTCGTTCCCGGCGACGACCCCGAGTCACGGACCGTCCTCAGTGCGCTGGCCGATGCAGACTGGGCGAGCGTATCGGATGCCGTGGCTGTCTTTGGCGTTCTCCCAGCAGGTATCGACGACTGCCGGTCGCTCGCGGCGGCGTTGTCGCTTCCCTACCCGCTGCTGGCCGACACTCACGGCGTCGCTACGCAGTTCGGCGTCCGAAAACAGGGCGAGAGTATCCAGCGAGCGGCGTTCGTCGTCGACCAGCGATGTCGTGTTCAGGTGGCAACTGTGTTCGACGACACCGACGGGACCACGCCGGCCCTCGACACGGTTCTGCGTGGCCTTGCTGAGTTGTAGCTACTCACCGTGGTCCAGTTCGCCCTCTAACAGACCGTAGATGTACACGTCTTCGTAGCAGCCATCGCGGAACCAGTGGTCCCGCAGCGTCCCCTCTCGCTGGAACCCCGTCTTTTCAAGCACGCGCTGGGAGCCCTCGTTGCCGACGAAGACCTTCGCGTACACTCGATGGAATCGACGCTCCTGAAAGGCGTACTCGGTGAGCCTCCGGGCGGCGTCGGTCGCGTAGCCGTTGCCCCACGCATCCGGCGTGAGCCAGTAGCCAAGTTCGGCCATTCCGATCCGGTCTGTGACATCGTTCAGACCGATTATACCGACCGCCTCGCCGTCGACGCAGATGAGCAGATGCACGTCATCAGTCTCGCCGCTGGTGACGGATTCGACCCACTCACGCTCAGCCTGTTCGGAGATCGGCTCTGTGGCCGAGAGACCGTGCCTGACATCCGGATTGTTGACTGTCTCTTGCAGGAACTCGACATCTTCGCCTTCGACCGTTCGGAGCGTTACTGTTTCGCCCCGGAGGAATGCTGGTCCAGGCATATGTAACCCGACGAAGGGGTGCTGAAAGAAGCTTCGGAAGGTGTGTGAGTGAGCTTCATGGAGCCCAGTTATCGGCGAGCAGGCCGTACTCCAGCAGATCTACGTAGTCGCCGTTGACGAAGGCGTGGTCGCGCCGTCGTCCCTCCTGCTGGAATCCCACTTTTTCCAGCACACGTGCGGAGGCCGGGTTGGTGGCGTAGCAGTCCGCACCGAGTTTGTTCAGTCGCAGTTCCTGAAACGCATACTGTGCGAGACAGTCCACAGCATCGGTCGCGTAGCCGTTGCCCCAGTGGTCCGGACAGATAGAGTACCCGAGCACACCGAATCCCCACGGGTGGTGGTCTTCGTGTAACATACACGTTCCCACCGGATCATCGTCCACACAGACGACGAAGTGCGTGTCAGCATCACGGGCGTTGAGGTCTTCGGCGGCCGGCTCGAAGAGTGGCTCGTTGAACCCGATGTTGTGCCGGACCTGCGGCTCGTTTAATAGCTGCTGTAGCAGGTCGCTATCGGTTGCTTGCTGCGGATGGAGCGTCACGCGCTCACCGTGGATGAACGCTGGTCCTGACACGCGTGAAACCACTCGCAGATGATACAAGGGTGTTGTCGTGGTATGTGAAGTGACACCATTCACATACTAGGCAGTTGAGAACGACACGCCAAAGGGAACCCAGCACTGCCCTGCGGTATGGGAACGCCGCTGGAGTCACGCGAGGAACAGGCAACAGAGGTCGTCGACCGACTACATGAGGAATACCCCGACTCGACGATTTCACTGAACTACAGTAGCCGCCTGGAACTGCTAATTGCCGTCGTCCTTTCGGCGCAGTGTACCGATGAGCGAGTCAATGAGGTCACAGCAGACCTATTCGAGAAGTACCAGGGTGCCGAGGACTACGCTGCGGCCTCCGAGGAGCAACTCGCTGAGGACATCTACGGCATCACGTTCCACAACAACAAGGGCGGCTATCTCCAGGGAATCGGTGAGATTCTGACCGAAGAACACGACGGCGAGGTCCCGGACACGATGTCCGCCCTCACTGACCTCCCGGGTGTCGGCCGTAAAACGGCGAACGTCGTCCTCCAGCATGGCCACGACATCGTCGAGGGCATCGTGGTCGACACGCACGTCCAGCGGCTCTCGCGGCGGCTGGAGCTCACCGAAGAAGAGCGCCCGGAAGCCATCGAGCAGGACCTGCTCGACGTGGTGCCGGAGAGCGAGTGGCAACAGTTTACGCACCTGCTCATCGACCACGGGCGAGCCGTGTGTGGTGCGCGCTCGGCCGACTGCGAGGCGTGCGTGCTCGCGGACATCTGTCCCTCGGAGAAGGGCGACAGCGAGGTCGACCTCGCCAGCGGCGAGGCATGGTAGCCCCGCGCGGAGCGACTCAGCTTTCGTCGTCACTGAAACGCGCAGTGAGCACTGGCACATCGGACGTGCGAACGACTTTTTCGGCGACGCTACCGAGCAAATACCGTTCAATGCCCGTCCGGCCGTGGGTCCCAATGACGATGAGGTCGATGGCGTTCTCGTCGGCGTAGTCGAGGATTGCTCTGTGCGGGGGACCGCGCTCAATGGCGGTGACGGTGTCGACTGTGTCGACCTCGTCCGCCGCTGCCTCGACGATGGCCTGTGACCGCTCCTGTAGCGACGATTCGATGTTGTGGTCTTCACCGACCATGCCCGGCTCCGACTCGTCGTGTTCCTCCGCAATCATGCCAGTCGTCGCTCCCTCCGGGCCTGCGGAGGTCATCCCAATGTGCGGCGACGACGTATCGAGCACCGTCATGATGTGTAACGTCGCGTCGTGCGTCTCGGCGAGATTGCGTGCATGCGCGAGTGCGGCTGCTGCTCCGTCACTACCGTCGGTTGGAAAGAGGATGTGTTCGTACATTGGAACCACAACTAGAGATGGACATGCAAGGCTAATGAAACATCTAGCCTGTTCGCAGAAACCGAGAATCAGACCCGCTGCCGGCACTCACGCCACGTACCGGAGGGCGTACCGGGCGATACCGACCAGATACGCCAGCAGCCAGAAGATGACGTAGCCGAACACCCCGATGCGGAGCCGAGAACGCCAGTGGCTGAACGTCTCGTCGCCGATTTCGTCCAGCAACAGGTCCTCGTCGTACTCGTTGTAGAGGTCGTGCTCTCGCTTCGCGCGGAAGATGCGGACGATTCCTGTGCCACCGAAGGCAAGCAGCGCGTAGGCTTGCAGGCCGAGCATCGCGTGGACAGCAGACAGGCCACCAAGCTGGTCCGGCAGGCGCGGGATCATCCAGAACACCATTGGGACGGTGGTCAACACCAGCCCTGTTGTGACGAACTTCAGGTGATGTATCAGCACGTCCCAGGTGACTGGCTCCGTCTCGATGATGTAGTACGCACCATACAGGAAACAGGGGAGGCTGAGGCTCACCGACAGTAACACGACTGTGGCCACGAGGCCGTCCGACACCATGGGCCGACCTAGGGACAGTGCTCGCTAAAGACTGCCGGATGCCGAAGGTCAGAACTTGTAAGCCGTCGCGGTCCCTACACCCGAGCAATGGCCGACCCGGACTCGACGTCTCCCACGGAGGACGAGCGCGGGAACACCCCTGCGGATGCGGTAGCTGCCGAAACCGAGCCTGGCGAACCCGGAGCTACGGGCGACAGCGCTGAGACGGCCGGTGCTGGCGAGTCGGGCGATGATGGCGAGTCGGGCGAGGCACTTGATACGGAGGCGCTCCGGAAGCAGGTCGAAGAAAAGTACGACTTCGACAACTTCGGCCCGGCGGACATGGCCGAGATGACCGCCGAGGAGTGGGACGTTGCCTTCGACGAGGAATCCTGGATCATTGGCGACGAACTCCTCGACCGAGTTGCGCGGGACCTGCGAAACCGCGTGGCGAACCGTGATGTGTTCGCTCGCATCGAGCGGCATCAGGACCCGCCGCGGGTGCTCGCGTACTCCGACGAGGGCTACGCAATCGTCTATCCCGATGGGAGCCTCGAAGGTGAGGGGACCGTCATGCGTGACGTAAAGCCCACGGTCGCGCTGTGTTCCATGGATTCCTACGACGTACCTGAGAACGTCCCTGACAGGCCCCTCCCCCAGCCGGAAGAGGTCCCCGAGGGCGGTGGCGAACTCGGAAACTGGATGTTACAGGCGATTGCCGGGGCACAGTTCCTTGCTGGGGTTGCCCTGCTCGGGGGTGCAGCACTGGCGACCGGTGGCGTCATCGGCAACAGGGGGACTAGCATCGCGCTGCTAGTCGTGGCTGGTGTTGCCTTCATCGGTGTGTCGCTTGTCCTCTTTTTCACCGTCGCAAACGCGCGGCTCTCGGACACGTTCCGCTCTGAGGAGTACCGGGACAGACTGCGGGCAATCGGACTCGAGGATGGCGAACGACCGGAGTTCGTTCCGGAGCTGAGCCCGCAGAATTCGGGGTCTGAAGAGGGGGCTGGCGAAACTGACGAAGCCGGGTAATGACGGTTCCTGCGGGTGGTATTCGGTGGGTTTATACAAACTCAGTCCTGATTCCAGAGTGTATATGAATAGACGGGAGTTCGTCCGGACAGCAGGGGGGGCCGCCGGTGCTGCGGCGACCCTCAGCGCCACCGGCGCGGCCGCCGCACAGGAGGAAGGCGGTGACGGTGCCAAAACCGTCCCGGACTACGGCGGTTTCCTGGATTCGGTCGGGAACTTCGACGGGTCGACCGTCGACGCGACCGGGCAGGACACAGTAACTGTCGAGGTCGGCGTGCAGGCCAACGGCGGCGCGTACGGATTCGGTCCGCCAGCCGTCCACGTGGACAACGGCGCGACCGTCCAGTTCGAATGGACGGGTAACGGTGGCGGCCACAACGTCGTCTCTGACGGCGACGGTCCGCTGGACTCCGGCAGCACGGCCTCCAGTGCCGGCGTCAACTACGAGCACACCTTCGAGGAGGACGGCATTTACCCGTACCTCTGTGTCCCCCACGAGGGACTCAACATGAAAGGGGCGATTGTTGTCGGCGAGGAGTACCCGACACAGACAATCGGCGGCGGCGGCCCGGTTGAGGTCGACCCACACTACGCCGGCGTCCCGATTCAGCCCCACTTCGTTGGGTTCGGCGCTGGACTTGCAGTCATCATCCCGCTGATCTTCACCTTCTTCCAGCTGAAGTACGGCGAGTCGCCCCACACTAGCGGAGGGAACAACTGATGGCATCCGAAGGCTCCACCTACGGCGATATTCACCGGTACGAACCGCCACGCGAGAGCACGGCAGCGGCTGTCGGCATCGTGCTCCTGACGATCATTCAGGTCGGCCTTGTCGGGCTCTTCACCTACGGCATGATTGCCGGGTGGGCGTCCGGTATCGGGACGACGTTGACGGTCCGCCTCATCGAGGCCAATATGTTCATGGGCGGCGTGTTGACGGCGATATTCATCGACCTGTCGTTCATCATGCTGCTGTACCGCAAGGAGTTCCTTCCCGACGTGATGATCGTCAAGAAGCGCCGTCGCAAGTGGGAAGACCTCTACATCCGTCAGGAAGACGTCGACGGCACGACGGTGGCGGACGGCGACAAGCTCGCAGAGACATTCAAACGCGCAGTGTACCCATACTACAAGAAATAATATGCCACTTGATGAAGACAAATATCCGGCTGAAACAGGCCGTCGTCGCTTTGTAAAGGGCGTCGTCGGGAGTGCAGCACTCTCAGGCGTTGGCGTCGGTGGCGCAGCAGCCGTTGACGCGACAACAGACGCCGCCGGCGAAGGTGGCGGGACAACCCCGTTCGTCGCTGTCGAAAATACCTCCGGACCGGCACCACGGGGAATGCCGATCATCCCGATCGAGATAAACGGTGGCGAGATCAGTGGGCTTTGGCCAGAGTACGACGAGAACGCCGGGGCGGCCGTTGCACCTGACTTCGGCGGGAGCGGTATCGACTACTCCTCGCAGTGGTTCCAGTACTGTGGTATCCAGAGCACTGCCGCTATCTACCCTCAGTCAGACCGGAACAGCACGTTTCTCAACGACACCGGGACCTTCTCTTGGCAGGGAGAGTATGAATCCGGCAAACCACTCACGGTCGATATGTTTGAGGACTACAAGGAGTGGGGCAACGGCATCGGCGACCCCGGCGTCGGGAAGCCTGCAAGCGTAGTCTGGCGGACCAACAGCGACGGAAAGAACGGCGCTCCGGTGCAGATAATCCGATCAGTCGAAGTCGAGAAGATGGCCAACGGCGAGGGCGAGTACGGAGACCTTCCCGGAAACGTCCAGTCATTCATTTCAGAGGCGACTGATCAAGGCTTCATCGCCTGGCTAAACAAATGTACACACTTCTGCTGTGTGCCGGGATTCAAGACGCAGGAAGGGAGTGCAAACTTCGGCGGCGCAAACTCTATTTACTGTCAGTGCCACCAATCAGTGTACGACCCGTTCAGTCCCGTGCAATCGACGTTCGTGGCGCTGCCACGCCCACCACAGACGGATTAACCAATGAGTCTCGAACGCAAAGACGAACACGATCACAAAGGCTGGATGGAATCGCGCGAGCTGACACCGATCGAATCGGTGTACCTGACCGTGCTCATCTGGCTCGACAAACGGCTGCGCGTTGTTGACTATCTGGAGATCCTCGAGGATCTCTACTACAAGGTCAACATGCAGATGCCGAAGAGCCACACGGAACAGTACAACCTCGACAACAAATTCTGGTACTGGTACCCACTGTATGCACTCGGGTCGTTCTCGACAGTTGCGTACATCGTTGCCGCGATATCAGGCGCGCTGCTGGGCTTCTACTACGCTCCGGCCGCCGCGGCTGCTGACGGGTCGCCGACGGTCGCGTACGACTCAGTGATGCTTATCATGGGCCAGCTCAACCTCGGCTACTTCCTGCGCTCGGTCCACCGCTGGGCCGCGCAGATTATGGTTGCCGCGGTGTTCCTCCACATGCTCCGTGTGTACTTCACCGGGGCATACAAGGAACCGCGCGAGCTGAACTGGCTCATCGGCATCGTCCTGATCTCGCTGACGCTGGTGTTCGGATACACCGGCTACCTGTTGCCGTGGAGCCAGCTATCGTTCTGGGCCGGCCAGATCGGTGTCGAGATGTCCCTCTCCATCCCGCTTATCGGTGAGTGGGTTGCACAGCTGATGTTCGGCGGGTTCACGCTTTCGCAGGCCACGCTACAGCGGATGTACATCCTGCACGTGTTCTTCCTGCCGTTCATCACGACTGCCATCATCGCGGTCCACATCGGCATCGTCTGGATGCAGGGGATCGCTGAACCACACTAATACTATGAGCGACAACGACACAGACGACGTTCGCACGGACGGTTCCGGCACCGGTATCGTCTCGCCGGACGACGAGACCCCCGCATGGTCCGAACGCAAAGAGCGGACCCAGGGGCTCTCCCGGCTGACCTACGAGTACTTCGAGCGGGCGCGCCGCGAGGACCAGGACCTTCGCCAGCAGTCGGACTACGTCGAGCGTGACGTGCTCGCGTTCCCGGCTTGGCCCCACGAGATGATGCGCAACATTGCGCTGACTTCCTTCTTTGTGGGCATGATTCTGTTCGTCTCGGCGACACTGCCACCGGAAATGCCGAACCCCGCCAACTCCAGCGTGACGCCAGCGATCATTCTGCCGGACTGGTATCTCTACTGGTCCTTTGGCCTGCTCAAGCTCGGTCCGTTGAACCCGGACCTGAGCATCCTCGGCGGCTCGAAGCTCATGGCTGACCGAACCTACGGTGTGCTGGCAAACGTCGTGGTCGTCGGCTTCGTCGCCATCGTCCCCTTCCTGAACAAGGGGTCTGCACGCCGTCCCGTCGAGCAGCCGTTCTGGGCTGCGGTCGGGATGTCCGGCGTCATCTTCAGCCTGACCATCGCTGCACTGTCCATCAAGAACCTCGTTCCGATGGACTCCCACCTGCTGTTCGACCTGACGTTCCTCGTCCCCATCATCAGCGCGACGATCACCTACGCGGTGCTCAAGACGATGCGCGAGGGCTACATGTTCGACCTCAACCGTCGGTACTACCGGCTGCGACCGCCGAAGTAACCGACTCGGCCAGTTTCTCCGTCGTTTCTTTGCATCCGCCGCTCCGTTCCACCGCAAGCGTAGTGACTTCGTCTCGCCGCAGTAAAGTGGCTCCCGTCCGTAGTAGTAGCGATGACAGAGGACCAGTCAGCGGGGACTGAAGACGGGTCGGAGCGGCGGGACGTTGTGGTGCCGCTTCGCGTGTACAAGGCCGTGACAGTGTTTTCAACGCTGTTTGCGGTCGCCAGCGTCGTCGCCGGCTTCATTCTCGTCGACGTGGCAACACAGCGGGCGTCAGCGCCCGCCTCGGAGATCGATGTTCCGGTCGGCATCGCCGGAATCGCGTGCATCCTCGCTGGCACAGTCGTCTATGCGTTTTCGACACGGTTCCGTACCGAGGAAATGGGAAAGTCTAAAGACGACGCTACCTAACGTTCGGATAATGGCTGACGAGTTCATGAAGGGGTTCGCGTGCCTCATGGTCGGCGGACTGGGCTGGATGACCATCAAGGGCTGGTACAACACGCCGAGTTTCGAGGGGGCACAGCTCACCGGCGAACTTACTATCGAGGAACCGACCACGTTCGACCAGATCGCTCTGTTCATGGGCGATGCGTTCTTCTGGTTCGCGGTCCTAGGCGCACTGACCTTCTGGGTCGTGCTCCCGCTGATCAGTGAATTCCAGGCGTACCTCAACGAACGGTCGGCATAATAGTACGCAGTAACCGTGTCTTTCTAGCTGGGACCGACGCTAGTCTCAGTTCGCAGTCTGGTCGATCGGTGCGCTGTCCTCGTCACGTACCTGAATTCCGCGAGAACGAAGTGCCGTAGCAAATTTTGTTGGCGACACCCCGCTGTAGGTCGCCGCTTCTTTGAGTGTGAGTGTTTCCCCGCGATACAGTGTCAGCGCCGTAGTGAGGGACCTGTGTGACATTTTCGTCTACACTGAAACAGATACAGTGCGGGTATTAAACCATTTCGGCTAATTCCAGTCTAATTAGTCGCTGAGTTTGTTTTGAATTGGCCATTTGCAGGCCATAGCGGCATAGAAGCAAACGAATGCCTGATACTGTCTAGGAAGTAGCTGCTGACCGTATGCGTGCATCTTCCGATAGGCACGGCTAGCAAATTACAGGGACTCGACGCCGGTAGAATGAGAGGACGTGTTTAGACGATGGCGCTCCAGGGACCCTTGATGACCCAGAACAGGCTCTGGTAGCCCGCGTACATGAACACCACGAGAGCGGCGACGATAGCTCCTTTCGGTCGTTCCAGTGGAATGTCACGGCGTGCTTCGACTTTCCGGGACTCGAACTCGAAGAAGTCAGTGATGACTGCGCCGAGCACGAGCACGGACAGGACCATCCCACCGTGATGGTGGAGCGTCATGTAGAAAAACGATAGCACGACCAGTGCGATGTTGGAGAACGTGTGTGCCGGGTGTCGGCTAACCGCCTCCGCGCCATCGTTTTTGTACTGTTTGACGTGGCTTCTATGGGCGAGCTGCCGTGTGAGGAAGTTTACAATTACCACTCCGAAGATGATGTATTCGATGAGGAGCGCGCCGCCGACTGTGGGGCTCCCCAGAATGGTATCCAGTGGCCCAAAGAACGTTACGGATGGCTGCATATCAAAAGCTCTGTCCACCGTCCATTAGTGTCTTTCCAATCTCACTCGAACCTGGACTGGCTCTCGTCGACGACAGCAGTCCGAACGGATGACCCGAGCGAGATCGTGATACTTTCCTGATAGCTGACGTGGCGCGAAACCCGGTTATCGACAAGTAACTCGACAGTCGCCTCGTCGCGCTCAATCGAGGCACTGAGTCCGTCGACAGGCAACACCCAGTGGTCCGGGTCGGTCGCAAACGGTGCGATCGGTGCCACGACTGCCTGATTCGACGGCGCCAGAATCGGGCCGTCGACACGGTGGGCGTAGCCCGGTGAGCCAGCGGCCGTCGCGATGACGACACCGTCGGCCCGAAACTGTCCGATGCGGTCGGCTGTCGACGCGATAGTGAACTCGGAGATGCGGGCGGCGTCAGCAGTGACGAGGGTCACGTCCCAGAATGCCTGCTCGACCGTCCCATCAGGCATCGTCACATGGAGAACGGGATGCGTTTCAATCCGGGCGTCAGCAAGCCCCGACACGGCGGCGACAGCGGTGTCCCGTGGTACTGACCGGACGCCGCGACCAGCCGCGACCGGCAACACAAGCGGGTCACCCTTGGCCCGTGCCACGGTAGCGACGGCGTCCTCGCCAACAGCGACGACTCGGTCGGCCTTCGGAACAGCGCCGTCACTACCCCGTTCAACTGCCACGCCGGCGTCTCGAAGCACATCTGCCAGGGCGTCGTCACCGACTACACCAACGGGGGTTCCCATCGTCTGAAACTCCGGGCCGGCGGAAAAAAACCTGCCGCACTTCGCGCGGTCGCCTCAAATATCGAGGCGGCGGCGCGCGTATTCGACGAGAATCGGCATATCCGAGAGGTGGGTTAGCTTCGCAATCGCCCGACGGTCGCCGCCGTTGATCTGCCGAAGGGTGTCCTGTCCGGTGCTCCGGAGGTCGTCCATCAGCTGGTCGTACCGCTCGTTCGGGGCGAGATACAGCAGTTCCGTCATCATCAGGCGGGCGTTGTGTTTCGGGGCCACCTCGCTGTGCCAGAGTTGGTCGTAGACAGAGAGGTTCTCCGCCGAGGTGTCGGGTTCGTCTGGTTTGAGCGCCGAATCAGCCGTTGCGGCGGCGGCGCGGGCCGACTTCATCCCTTTATGAATCCCCTCGCCCCACAGCGGGTCGACGGTCGGAACAGTATCGCCGATAGCCATGAAGTTGTCCGTGCTCATCGAGTCAGGGGGCTGGATGTGGGCCGACCCGCGGTGGGCCTGTGTGCCCTCGATTCGCTCGGCGTCATCGAACCGGGGGTCCGAATCGAGCCAGTACTCGAGATAGTCGTCGATGCCCATCCCGTCTTTCGCGTACTTCTGGTGGGAGCCGTTCTGGATGTAACAGAGGCCGACTTTCGCCGTGTCTTCGCCGGTGTGGAAAATCCAGGAGTAGCCACCCGGGGCGAGGTCGTGATCCAGGCGGAGCATCATCGCATCTCGGAGGTCAGCGTAGTCGTCGTGGTCGACTTCGACGCCCTCAAACTCGTACTCGACGCCGATAGCCTGATGATTCCGCTGGAGGTTACACACGTCAAGTTCCTTCGCCAGCGGCGCGGCAGGGCCGGTGGCGTCGATGACGATGTCCGCATACACCTCTTCGTCGCCGTCATAGCGGACACCGACGATCTCACCGTTTTCCATGATGGGGGCCGAGACGCGGGAGTCAAAGCGGTAGGTCGCGCCCTTGTCTCGTCCCTCCGAGACAAGCCACTGTTTGAACTCCGCAAACTCCAGAACGGCTCCGGTCTGATTGCGGACGTAGTGGTCGTTAGGGGACTCAAGGACGACGTTGTCCGTGTAGTTCATCACCACGTCATCGGGAATGGCAAAGCCCGTCATCGCCGACATGAATGTCCCGGCGGTGGACTTGTTGCTCTGACGCGGGAACCCGTCTTCGGGCTCGCTTTCGAGAACGAGCACCTCGTAGTTTCGCTCCGCTAGATCACGGGCACACTGCGCCCCGGCAGGCCCGGCTCCGGCTATTACCACGTCAAAGCGCTCGCGCATGGTTGTGAGTATTTCCTGTCGGTAATCAGTCTTTCCGAATCCACCGAGGGCGCTCTCGAAAGGGTAAAGACGGCCCCACTACCATGACGGGAACACCCGGGGCGACATACAATGGTTCTCAAGACAGGCGCGGGCGTGCTCGCGGACAGGCGGCGGCTTCCCACGGCACTACGGGCAGTGCTGGGATACTACGCGGACACCGGCGTGTTCGACGCCGGCAGTCTCTCGCTGAAATCCGAGATCGACGAGCGCACAGAGGCGATGGTCAACGACGTAACCGACCGCATCGAGGACGCCCTCGAAGACGAGTTCGGCCGGCCAGTCGAGTTCTCCTATGACACGAAACTTATTCTGCCCGCACAGCTAACGCTGGGCTACGTCTACCGCAACGCTCGTCAGCAAGCACCCGGTGACCCTGTCATTGACGCTATCGCCGACGGGGTTCCAACAGTCGACGAGACGGCGCTGGAACAGGGGCCGGCACAGGACCTCGCCCCCCGTGAGATGGTCGTCCGCGCCGAGCAGATGACCCGTCTCTCTATCGAGGCGCTCATCGACGGCGACATGCGCGACGCCATCAATGACGACGAGTTCGAAGATTTCGAGGTTGACTTTGACGCGAGCGAGGCCGACCGCCGCCGAGTCGCCGAGGTCGCCCAATCCGCGCTACAGTCCCATCTTGACGGTCTGTTGGAAGACATGCCACCTGTTGTCGAGAACGCGTACCAGTGGGCCGTCGACTACAGCGAAGCCCATCAGGACCGTGACGACTACTTCCGGGAGCTGATGACCGCGGCCGAGGACGGTGACGCCGATGCCCTGACCGATATCCGCGAGGCGTACAAGTTCGCCGAGTACGGCGAGGAGCCAGCGACACTCACGGAGACGGAGAAGGAACTCCCCTACAGCAAGACCCAGTACGCCCGTGTCGGCGTCCTTTACGACGGGATGCTTGACCTCTACCGACTCGCTGGCCTCGATATCGACGACGAGTTCGCCAAGGCCATCGTCCTCGCCATCATCGGCGCACAGGTGTGGCTCGACGACGTCGACGACTACGACGACGACCGCGCGGAGGGGCAACTGACACCCGTTACCGCCGAGTACCTGCTCGCGCCCGACGACGAAGCCGCCTATCGGCGCGTTGTCGACGTGACCGAACAGTACCTCGACCTCGCGAAGTCCTACGCAACGGCCGCCGACTCGCCGTTGACCGGCGTCGCTGTCGAGTACATCTACCGCTCCGGCGACCCGGACGTCCTGCCCGGCAAGCCTGAGTAGGCGCACGAGCGATATCGATTCGACCCAAGCGCCAGAGTTTATATCCCGCCGCCCGCACCGAGATTTGAATGCTTCACTCGTGGGTGGGCAGGGCCGCAGCTATCTGCGGATTGCTGGCCGTGCTGTTCGCACTCATGGTCGGATTCGGCACCGCCACGCCGGCCTCCGAACTGGGCGATTATCCCGCAGAGGACGCACTAGCTGCGGACTACGACAGGTACGTCGGCGAGTCTGTTCAGGTGACTGGCACGGTCACCGGAACTGAGCCGGTCGAAATCGCCGTCGAGTACGAGTACGCTGCCAACGGCAAACGCTACAGCGGCACACTCGCGATCGTGGTCCGGAACGTCGACAGAGCCGTCGCCGAAGGCGAATCGCTGCAGGTGTACGGGACGCTCGGCCCGGATTGGACCATCACCGCGGAGAACAGCGTGAGTGTGCCCGCGACAAACTACGTTGCGATGTACTTCGTTTCTGCCCTCGCCGGCCTGTGGACCCTCGGACGGCTAGTCTGTGGTTGGCGGCTGAACTGGCAGACAGGGGCACTATGCCGGCGTGAGGAGCCACTCCGGCCGATACGGGCTCTCCGCACACAGGTGCAGGAGGTGCGTGCCTGATGCCGGACCTGCTCTCGCACGCTTTCATCGCGTTCACCATCTGTACCCTCCTGTCACTGCGGTACGACTGGCTCACTGGCGAGTATGTGACTGTGGGTATGGCGGGCGCGTTTATTCCGGATATGGCGAAAATCAAGCTCCTAGTGGACTCCGCGACCGTCGAGGCGGCGCTGGACATCCCCTTTGACTGGCTGGGCGTCCACACGCTCGGCGGCGCGTTCGTCGCCGTTCTCGTAGGGGCGGTCGTCGTGAACCGCTCCGACCGACGGCGCGTGGTCGGGTTGCTGTCGCTCGGGGCGGCCAGTCACCTGTTTGCCGATGCGCTCCTGCTGAAGGCCTCCGGACGGTCGTACGAAGTGCTGTGGCCCCTGACACAGTACCACCCGCCAACGCCGGGGCTGTATCTGAGTACGGACATCTGGCTCACGGGCGTCACCGGAGCTATCGCGGTGTCGGCATGGCTGTTCACGGCCGAATCATGACCATACCGGCTGTCTGCCTGCCAGCCCCGCGGCCATACTTCCCGGGATGACAACTGTATTACTGTTACCTACCTAACTAATTCGTATGGCACTCAGTGCCCGGAACAATCTCAGCGGGACGATTCGCTCGGTGACGACGGACGAAGTGATGGCGGAGATCGTCATCGAACTGGACGGCGGCGAGACGGTCACGTCGACGATCACACGCGGGTCCGCCGACCGACTCGACCTTGCCGAAGGCGACGAGGTGTCGGCGGTAATCAAGGCCAGTGAAGTGATGGTCGACAAGGACTGAAAACGGCGTCAGCAACGCGCTCGAACCGACTACCGCTTCCCCAGCGCTGTCTCGAACACGCGCTGTGCGCGCTCGTAGGCGGCGTTCCGGTCAACGATTGGGTGGTAGTAGTCCGGGGCCAGTTCCTCGCGTTCGCCGTCCGAGAGCGTCGGCCAGTCGACGATCTTGGTCGACGGAACGCCACGAAGTTCCGGAACGTACTCGGTGACGTAGTCCGCCCCACTGTCGTACTTGCTCATCTGTGCGACCGGGTCGAAGATTCGCACGTCCACGGAGTCGGTCCCGGTCGAGGCCGTCCACTGCCAGCTGGCGGCGTTGTTAGCCGGGTCGTGGTCGACCAGTCGCTTCCGGAAGTGTCGCGCCCCCTCGCGCCAGTCGACGAGGAGATGCTTTGTGAGGAAGGACGCGACGTTCTGGCGCGGCCGGTTGTGGATGTACCCCTCCTGTTCGAGCTGGCGCATCCCGGCGTCGATGAATGGATACCCCGTCTCGCCGTGCTTCCAGGCCTCGAAGTTGTCCTCGTCGTTTTCCCACTCGATACGGTTCGGGAACGTCTTGTAGTTCTCCGACAGCAGCGTTGGGTTGTAGTACAGCAGGTGGTAGCTCTGTTCGCGCCACGAGAGTTCGTAGCGGTACTTCTGGATGTTCCGCTGGGCGTCGCCAGTGGCTTCTGTATGTCGGTCAGAGGCATCGCGCCACATCTCGCGGATGCCGATCATCCCCGCTGCGAGGTACGGCGACATCCGCGAGACTGCGCTGGTCGGCCGCTCGACGGCGGCCTGCATATCATCTCGGGTATCGTTGTACGTCTCGATGCCGCCGGTGAGGAAGTCGTCGTACCGCTGCCGTGCGCCCTCGTAGCCGGGCGTCGGCAGGTCCATCTCCGTCTCAATGGTCGGCGCTGTCGTCGGGTCCGACACGTCGACGAGTGACCCCGAGTCCGGACTGCTGACCGGCGGTAGCTTGTGGTGGGCCTGCCAGTCGTCGTAGAAGCGACTGTGGTTCTCGTACTGGCTATCGAGCCCTGCCGGGTCGACGAGCACGAGGTCAGTCAGCGATTTCGTCGGAAGCGCTTCGTCGACTCGCCGCTGGCGGTTCCGCCGCGCGGGCCGGTAATGCTCGTTGTAGTACACTCGGTCGGCATCGTACTCATCGACAACATTCGAAAGCACATCAACGGCGGTCCCCTTCTTGACGAGTAACTCCCCGCCGTGGTCCCGATACGCCTGTTTCAGCGCCCGGACACCAGCCAGCAGAAACGCTTTTTGCCGCTTCCCGATGTTTGCCAGCAGGTCCGTGTCGAGAACGTACACCGGCAGTACTTCGTCGTCCGCGGCGGCGGCAGTCAACCCTCGATTGTCCGGTATTCGGAGGTCCCGCTGATGCCAGAAAACGTGCATGCATTTTGTTAGGGATACCAGCATATGGGTCCGAACCCGATTCTATTGTGTGTGGGCCCGGAGGACATGGTGTCTGGCGCTTCGCCTCCACCATATCGCCGACCTACCGCGACGCAGGTTTGCGAACGAGATAGCAGTACTGTGTGAAACTGAAAAACGTCTCCCCGGCGACCTCCTGCTCCCGGAGGTCGTTCGCCCAGGCCTGTGCCGCCATCCGCCCGATAGCTCCATGGTCGGCCGCATAGTCCTCAATGAACTGCATGAGATGATACGCGAACGTCTCTTCTTCGAGTCGGGTGTTGACAATAGTGTTCGGTTCGACCCGGTCGACCGTCAGCCCAGCCTCACGGAGAACAGGGGCCAGACGGGAGCCGAGCCGTGGCTGCGGGCAGTGGTCGTCGAACGCCCTGAGGACGCGGGCCATTCGCTCTGGATTGGGACTGCGCCAGACAAGCGACGCGAAATCAGCGTCACAGACGACAGCGGACCCGCCGGGCCGCAGGACTCGGGCCAGTTCTGCAACCGCCGAAGAAACTGTTTCGAGGTACTCGAACACCTGCACCGCAACGGCCGCATCGACCGATTCGTCGGCCACTGGAAGGTCACCGGCGTCTCCCTGTGACACGGTCACCTGCGGGAGCGAGGCACAGCGTTCTCGGGCGAGTTCAAGCATCGCCTGGCTCCGGTCGATACCGTGAACGTGTCCCTCGTTGCCGACCGCCCAGCCGATCTCCGCCGGCTCGAAGCCCGGCCCACAGCCAATAGAAAGAACGGTGTCGCCTGGTTCGGGTGCGAGCAGGCCCCGGACTCGCTCCCGACGCGCCGCTGCGGCCGGTGTTCTGTATATCGCTTCCTCCTGCCGGGCTTCCGCTTCGTCATAGTCGAGCGTGCCACCCATCTCTGTACAGTCCTCAGCCGGTTGTCATAAATGAAACCATTCGGCAGCGTTACACTCGCCACAACTCGCTGCCAATGTCCGTTAGTAAAGACGGCCCCCTCGGTAAGCTAATAGAAACAGCAGGTAGCATACGGCGGCCGCAGGCCGCCGTTTCACCGGAATCGAGGCTGTGGCCTCGATTCCGGCCTTTTTAGCGTAGATTTTTGCGCCGAGTGGTGCGCGAAGCGCACCCGAGGCGCAAAAAGGTACTTAGTAGAACTCGCGGACGAGATCCATCGCGCCCTCAGGCGCGCCGTCCGGAATCTCAGCCATCGAGCCCTCGACGCCCTCGCGTTCCTCGAAGGGAACGGAGTCTTCGTCCTGATACAGGACGCCCATGTACTCCTTCTCGCTTTCGAGGATCTTGTCCTTGGCCTGGTCGCGGTCCGCCGGGTCGTGGTCGGTCTCGTCGAGGTCCACGATGGCGTCGCGGAAGTAGTCGTAGGTGTCCACGTCGTTGAACGTCACACACGGTGAGTAGACGTTCACGAAGCCGAAGCCGTCGTGTTCGACGGCCTTCTGGACGATCTCGGCGTGTCGCTGTGCGTTCGAGGAGAACGACTGCGCGATGAACGTCGCACCGGAAGCCAGCGCCAGCGCCTTCGGATTGACCGGCGGCTGGTTCGGCCCGTCAGGTGAGGTCGAGGTCTCGAAGTCCTCACGCGAGGTCGGCGAGGCCTGCCCCTTGGTCAGCCCGTAAATCCGGTTGTCCATCACGACGTAGCTCATGTCGACGTTGCGCCGCACCGCGTGGATGAAGTGGCCGGCACCGATGGAGTACCCGTCACCGTCACCGCCCGAGACCATCACTTCGAGGTCCGGGTTGGCCATCTTCACGCCGATGCCCACCGGCAGCGCGCGGCCGTGGACGCCGTGGAGCGCGTAGCTGTGCATGTACGTCCCGATCTTACCGGAACAGCCGATACCGGCGACGATGAAGGTGTTGTCGGGGTCGTTGCCCGTCTCTGCCAGTGCCTTCATCATGCCGTTCATCGTCCCGAAGTCACCGCAGCCGGGACACCAGGTCGGTTGCTTGTCGGATTTGAAGTCTGTGAAGCGAACGTCGGAACTCATTGTGTTGCCTCCGGGGGTGTGTCAAGCGTTTGCTTGATCTCGGTTGCCAGTTCGTCTGCTTTGAACCGCACGCCGTTGTACTTGTTGATGCGCTGTACCCGTTCGAGGACGTCGTGCTCAATGACATCCGCAAACTGGCCAGTGGCGTTACACTCGACGACAATGACGTCCTCTGCGGCTTCGATCTCTTCGGAGAGGTCCGGCCGCGGGAAGATGTACGGCACCGAGAGGAACCGCACGTCGTAGCCGTCTTCCTCCAGCAGCGTCAGCCCCTCGCGCAGGGCTCCTTCGTTGGAGCCCCAGGAGATGACGAGCGTATCGGCGTCGGAGTCGCCGAACTCGCGGTAGTCGAAGTCCTCCTGCTCGCGGGCGGTCTCGACTTTCCGCTGGCGCTTGTCGACCTGCTCGATACGCACGTCCGTGTCTTCGGTCCGCCGGCCGAGTTCGTCGTGTTCGAGGCCGGTCGTCATGTGCGCGCCGTCGGTCGTGCCGGGGAACGCACGCGGCGAGACCCCGTCTGCGGCCGCGAAGTGGGCCTGGAAGCGCCCCTTCTCGTCCAGCCAGGCGTCGATCTCGTTCTCGTCGACGACCTTCCCGCGGTCGATTTCGACTTCGTCCATGTCGAAGGTCTCGGGGGAGAAGGTCTGTTCCGTCACGGCCATTGCGAGGTCCGAGACGAGGAAGACCGGCGTCTGGTATTTTTCGGCGAGGTTGAACGCCTCGACGGTCTTCCAGAAGCACTCCGAGACAGTCGTCGGAGCGACGACGAACCGCGGAATTTCGCCGTGGCCGCCGTACAGTGTCATGTTGAGGTCGCCCTGCTCCTGCTTGGTCGGCATCCCGGTCGACGGACCGGAACGCATCACGTCACAGATGACCAGCGGCGTCTCGCTGGTGGCGACCAGCCCGAACGTCTCGGTCATCAGGTCGATACCCGGACCGGACGTGGCGGTCATGGCTCGGGCACCGGCACGTGCCGCGCCAAGCGCCATGTTGATCGCGGAGAGTTCGTCTTCGGCCTGAACGACCTTGCCACCGAACTGGTCGACACGGCCGGTCATGTATTCCATCACGTCCGTCGCTGGCGTGATTGGGTAGCCGGAGTAGAAGCGACAGCCGGCGGCGATGGCACCCATGCCGATGGCCTCGTCGCCGTTGAGAAGCACGTAGTCCTCGTCGGTCGTCTCCATGTCGTAGTCGAACTCGCCGTACTCCTCCTGGACGTAGTGCTGTCCCTTCCGGGCGGCTTCCTTGTTGTTCTCGACGATGGCCTCACCCTTGTCGCCGAAGCGCTTTTCGAGGCTTTCGTCGAGGTTCTCGATGGGGAAGCCAGTGACTTCACACGCCGCGCCGAGGGCGACGACGTTGAGCATGATGGCCCCACCCGCGTCCTCGGCGAGTCGTTTCAGCGGTACTTCGAGTGCCGTCGCGTCGCCGGGGACTTCCACGTCCTGCATCGTCGAGCGCTCACCGTCGTAGATGATGACGGAATCCTCGTGGAGTTCGTCCTCGTTCTCGTGGATGGTGCGCTCTGTGAGTGCAATCAGGATGTCTAGGCGGTCAACGACACTCTCGACGCGGTCGACTGACGTCCGTACCTTGTAGGCAGTGTACCCGCCACGGATGCGGGAGGCGAAGTCCTTTGAGGTGAAGACGTGTCGACCAGCCCGGGAGAGTGCCTGCGCGAAAATCTTCCCGGTGGAGTCGATTCCATCGCCGGCTTCGCCGCCGATGGCCCAGTTCAGGTCCTCTGGCATTATATCCCTCGGGTAGCCAGCGTGGTAGGAAAAGCCTTCCGTAACCGCCCGCGCGCGCACTACTCGCTTTCGAGTGAATTCCGGGGTAGTTTCGAGTGAAAAGCGGCATAATCACCCGTATGTTAGAAAATGCCGGCAACTGATGCCGGTAGGCGTGAAACTCCGCGACCGTAACCCCCTTGCCCAGTCACGGCAACTCTCAGGTATGGATGAACAAGTCCTCGACGTGGTTGCCGTCCGAGATGTCGGACCGGACACCGTGGCGATCGACTTCGAGACACCGGAGGCCTTCGACGCACAGCCGGGGCAGTTCGTCAAGCTGACGCTGGGCGTCGACGGGGAGGACATCTCGCGGTTCTACACAATCTCCTCGCCGACAGTCGACGAGGCGTTCGAGATTACCGTCGGCATCGACCCCGACGGCGAGCTAGCCCCCCAGCTCGGCGCGCTTGAAGCGGGCGACGGTGTCCGCATCGCCGGGCCGTTCGGGTCGGATTACTACGAAGGCGAGAGTCGCGCTGTCGTCCTCGCCGGTGGGCCCGGCGTCGGTCCAGCCGTGGGTATCGCCGAGCGCGCACTGGACGACGGCAACAAGGCCGCAGTCGTGTATCAGGACGATGCGCCGGTCCACGAGGACCGACTGGACGCGCTCGCCGAGGCCGGGGCGCTCGTCTCGGTCATCGACAGCGAGGAATCCCTGACTGAGCCAGTCGCCGACGCCATCGAAGACGGCGGCCAGGTGTTCATTTACGGCTTCGCGGACTTCCTCGACGCCGCCACGGAAGCGCTCGAAGCTGCCGGCGTCAGCACTGACGACGCGAAAGTCGAGAACTTCGGATAGGCGGTCGAGTGCCGTCCGAGCGTCGTCTCGCCGGCTGGCTATAATTCCACGATACACCGCTGGGAGCGGTGTTAGCTTTCCTCGCCGACGTCCGACGCTCGAACGGTCATCACCGGAACCGGCGAGGTTCGGACCAGTTTTTCGGCAACGCTGCCCAGCAGGTAGCGGTCGACACCCGTGCGACCGTGGGTCCCGATGACGACGAGGTCGGCATCAGTGTCCTCAATGGCGTCGAGGATGGCCTGATACGGGATACCGTGAGTGATTGCTGTCTCAACGGCTTTGACTCCCATCTTAGTGAGTTGATCCGAGCCATCCTCGACGGCATCCGTCGCGACCGACTCCAGTTCGTCAACGATGACGGTGGACCCCACATCGATACCGAGCGACCGCGTGTCCACCACCGAAACGAGATGGACTGTCGCGTCGGTTTCGCTTGCGAGTGTGCCCGTCGGCTCGATAGCTGCCTCCGCGCCGCTACTGCCATCAGTCGGGAGCAGAATGTCGTCGAATGAGATGGTTCCCGGCTCCGCGTCGGCTTTGACAGAAAGGACGGGCACGTCGGCGAGGCGGACGACTTTCTCGGTGACGCTCCCGAGGAGGAACCGCCGGACGCCGGTTCGCCCGTGCGTTCCCATAATGATGAGGTCGATACCGGTCTCGTCGGCGTAGTCGAGGACCGCGTCGTGGACGACTCCCTCGCGGACCGCGGCGGTGATGGACAGGCCCTCGGTGTCGACGTGGTCGGCCTGGGACTCGATGAAGGCTTCCGCCGGAGAGTCGCCGTCGTAGTCCCAGTCGTCCGTGGGTCCGTGCTCGTCAACGACCGAGAGGACGTGGACGGTGGCGTCGTGAGTGCGTGCAAGCGTCGCGGCAGCCTCGAACGCACGCTCGGAACCGGGACTTCCGTCTGTCGGCACAAGGATACTATCGAACATCGATTGGTCTCGCTGTTCACCGCCGTCGGTGATAAAGTACCGTGACGGAGCGAGGAACTGTCCGGGAGACGGCAACGGTGGCGCCACGAGAACAGAACAAAGCCTATAACAGTCGGATGCCAATTTTTCCCATGCGCGAGGCAAGTCGGACGACGCGCCAGCGCATCGCTGACCAACTACGCGACAAAGCGATGGCCGCCGGGACAATCGCAAACGAGTTCGAAATACAGACCAGCGACGCGCTCACACACGTAGAGCATATCTCGAAATCTCTGGAATCGACCGACGAACAGCTCCTTGTTGCGCCACCCGAGTGCGAGGAGTGCGGCTTCACGGACTTCGACGACCTGACGAACCGACCGAGCCGGTGCCCGGAGTGTAAATGCGAGGCCGTCTCGGAGCCGGCGTACCGAATCAGCTGATAGGAGGGCGATTCCCAGCGGCATCGATTCTGTGCGCTCAGTTCCCGGAGAAGCCGATGCGACCGCGTGAGGAAAGGTCATGATTGCCGGAGGGCCCCTGATTTTCGAACTCGTAGCGCTCGTCGGTCAGGTAGACATCACCGTCCTCAGTAGTGATCGCGACTTCCTCCAGCACTGCCCCCTCGCAGGGACCGTAGTTACACAGCCCCGACTCGGATTCGAACGTCGCCCCGTGTTTCTCACACACCAGTTCCCCGTTACGAACCGTCGCCCCACTGCCTTTGTCAAGCCGGACATCTGTCCAGTGTGGACAGTAGTTCTCGAACGCGACGACGGCGTCGGACAACTCAACGATAATCGCTTCTTTTGTGTCGAACCCGTCACGAACAGTGAACAGAAAGGTTCCATCGTCGGGCACTTCATCCAGCGCAACGATACGGCTGTCCTCGTCCATACTACGCATCCGTAAGGATGTGAGCCGTTTCAAACCGCCGGTCCCGGCCCTATTCTCGTCTTGAGGGGACGACCACCAGAACTGAATCGGCCTCAGTAATGGCGCTCCTCGATACGCTCGTCGAACAGTCGCTGCAGGAGCTTCGTCATCGGTCCGCTCCCCACGGAGATGCCGTCGACAGTCTCGATGGGGCGGATCTCCCACGTCGAGTTGGTGAGAAACGCCTCGTCGGCGTCACGCAGGGCATCGAGCGAATAGTGACCGGTCTCGACAGGGAAATCCTCGCCGCGAGCGATGTCCATTACCACGTCGCGGGTGACCCCCGGCAGCAGGTCGAGGTCCGTACTCGGCGTCCGGAGGCCGTTGTCCGTGACGAAAAAGAGGTTGCTCGTCGCCCCTTCGGCCAGATTCCCGTCCGTGTCCCGAATGAGACACTCGTCGGCGGGTTCGCCGCCAGCAGCGGCCTTCCGGAGTTCGAGCCGGCCGAGAATCCCGTTGAGGTAGTTGTGGGTCTTCGCGTCCGCCGGAACGGCCTCGCTGGGAATCCGCCGAGTCCGAACCGTCTGGACTGACGCCGGCTCATCCCAGATGCGTTCGCCGTCAAGGCCGCCCCTCGGGAGTTCCTTGCAGATGACGACGACCGTCGGGTCGACATCGCTCCCCGGCGTGAGCTTCCCGGGCTGGACGCCCCGCGTGACAGACAGCCGGACGTACGCCTCCTCGAGGTCGTTAGCCGCGAGCGTCTCGTCGACGCGCTCCCCGAGGTCCTCGGGCACGGCGTCAGCGAAGCCCAGCGTCTCGGCCGTCCGCTGCAGGCGCTCGCGGTGGGCGTCCCACCGGAACGGCTCGCCGCCGTAGGCCCGGAGCGTTTCGAACGCCGCGTCGCCGTACATGAACCCGCGGTCGCGCACCGACACCGTTGCCTCGTCCTCGGGGACGAGCGTCCCGTTTACGTGGTATTGCATAGTAGGCAGAAGTTCTCGATCATGGTCTTGCCGTGGTCTGTCAGGATGCTCTCGGGGTGGAACTGCACGCCGATATGCGGGCGGTCGCTGTGGCGGACGCCCATGACGACCTGCGACTCGTCCGTGCCGTCGGCGGTGGCAGCGTCGGCTGACTCCGGTACCGCAGCGGCCTCAGCGTCGTCGCTGACAGTGTATGCCGTCTCGGTCAGTACGTCGGGGAGGTTCTCGCGGTCGACCGCCAGCGAGTGGTAGCGCCCGACCTCGAACGGGTCCGAGATGTCTTCGAACACACCTGTGCCGTCGTGGGTAACCGACGAAGACTTGCCGTGGACAACCGCCTCGGCGTGGCCGACTGGCGCGCCGTTGGCCGCACACAGTGCCTGGTGGCCGAGACAAACCCCTAGCGTCGGGTATTCCAATTCCTCGAATATCGGCATCGAGACGCCGGCATCCTCGGGCGTCCCTGGCCCCGGCGAGACGACGATGCCATCGGGGTCCATCTCCCGGATACCTTCGACAGCAATGGCGTCGTTGCGCCGAACGACCACATCGTCCTCGGTCCCGCCCAGTCGGAGAACCACCTCGCCGACGTACTGGACGAGGTTGTACGCGAAGGAATCGTAGTTGTCGATGACCAGTACGGTCGGAGCCAGCGAGTCCGTCGCCGGGCCGCCCGCAGTGTTGTTGCCGCTATCGTCGCCGCCACGGTGGCCGCTCATTGCTGGTCCTCCATGGCAAGGTCGACACGCCGGCCCAGCGCCTCGTCGACGGCGTTAACGAGCGCGCGGCCCTTGTCCAGCGTCTCCTGATACTCGCGGTCCGGGTCCGAATCGTGAACCACCCCGGCACCGACGCGGAGGTGGTACTCCTCGGCGTACCGGACCAGCGTTCTGATGACGATGTTCAGCGTCGCCCGGCCATCGAAGCCGAACAGGCCGATGGAGCCGGTGTACGGTCCTCGTCGCGTGGCCTCGACCTCGTCGATAATCTCCATCGTCCGGGGTTTCGGCGCGCCGGTAATGGTGCCGCCCGGGAACACCGCAGCGATGGCGTCCTGCAGAGACGCGCCGTCGCGGAGTCGGCCCTCGACAACCGAGACGAGGTGCATTACCTCGGAGTAGCGGTCGACGCGGCGGTAGTCAGACACTTCCACGCTCCCGAATTTGCTCACTTTCCCCAGGTCATTGCGCTCCAGGTCGACGAGCATCGCGTGTTCGGCGCGCTCCTTCGCGTCGTCGAGCAGGTCCGTTTCCAGTCGGTCGTCAGCGTCGGGCGTCTCGCCCCGCGGGCGGGTGCCAGCGATGGGTTCGGTCTCGATACGGTCGCCATCGCGGTGCAAGAGGAGTTCCGGGCTGGCGCTGACGAGGTCAACGCCAGGGAACTCAAGCAGGGCAGAGTACGGTGCGGGGTTCACAGTTCGAAGCGCGTCGAAAGCCTCAATCGGATGGACTGCGGCGGGTGCGCGGAGACGCTGTGAGACGTTCGCCTGAAACGTGTCGCCGTCGCGGATGTACTGCTTGACCGTTTGGACTCGGTCAGCAAATGACTCGCGCGTGCAGTCACTCTCGAAGGTTGCTTCATCGGTCTCGACCGGCGGATCCTCGACACTGGGGTCGCCCTGTGCCGCTGCCCGCGCCAAGTCCAGCGCGTGCTGCTTGCCGAACTCGTAGGCCAGTTCGGGCGTCTCAAAGTCGTCGACCCGCGGGCAGGCTGTCACGCGCAGCGTCACCGACTCACCGCGGGGTTCCTCCCAAGCGGCGAAGCGGTCGTAGCGGGCCACCTGCAGGTTTGGGAGTGCGCGGTCGGCATCGGCGCTGTCGGGCAGTGACTCCAGTTCCCGCGCCACGTCGTAGGAGAGCCATCCAACGGCTCCGCAGGGATACGGCACGTCGCAGTCACCACGGACCAGCCGCTCGCCGTCGAGAAACTCAGTCAGTGCGGCGAGGGTCCCGCCAGCTCGGGGGTCGACCTCGCGGAAGTCCGCCGGAGCGGTCCCGAAGTAACCCCACCCCGACTGGCCGCCGGTCGTCGCCAGATACACGCCGCCAGTTTCGTCGCGCGCCCGGCGATAGGCGAGAAACGGGTCATCGACGTCCACTCGAACCTCGACAGGGACGCGCGCCGCTGGATGCGCGTCGGCCGCAAGGTCGGTGAACGTGGTCCGGTCGGTTTCGACCGATTGCATTACCGAACGAAAACAGTGCGGCGACTAATTCCCTTGCGGTTCGGCGCAAAAAGACGGAACGTCAACGGTTTCAGAAGTCTTCGGCCCGCTCGATCCAGCCCGAAACGCGGCTCTCTGAGAGGTCGGTGTCTGCGGCGATGTCCGCTGCATCCGCAGCGGCCAGTTCGCCCACCGTCTCGATACCGATATCAGCGAGTCGGTCGGCGTAGGCGGGACCGATACCCTTTATTTCCGTGACTGGGGCAGTACTTTCCTCGTCCTCAGTCTCGGCATCAGCCTCGGCCGGTTCTTCGTCAGCGGTGGCCTCCGAGTCGCTGGCTTCGTCGTCGACCACTGGTTCTTGCTCGGACCCTGCTGGAGAAGCATCGGTCGCAGATGTCGATTCGTCGTCGGTCGCAGTCGGTGACGCCGCAGTCTCCGACTCGGCCGTCTGAGCAGATGTTGCACTCCCATCCCCTGATTCAGTCCCGGCCCCGTCCGTGGTATCGGATGTGTGGGTCTCGGTAGTCGTCGCGGTGTTCGTCCCCTTCACAGCGTCTTCGTCTTCAGTAGAGGGCTCTCGCTCGACGGTCACGTCCACGTCGCGATTGGTTCCCGACGTGGATGACCCAGTCCCGTCAAGCCCGAGGGCAGATTTCAATTTCTGAAGCAGACCCATACATGAACGTATTTATCCCCAACACAAATCTCTTGCTGGTGACCGCTCCGTTACAAGTGTTCGCGCAATCGGCCGTTCATCCTGTCTACAGGTGCGTCCTCGCCAGTCCAGCGTTCAAACGCTTCAACCCCCTGATACAGGAGCATCCACGCGCCGTCAACGGTCGTTGCGCCCGCGGCCGCCGCGTCCTGTAGCAGACGGGTCTCGATTGGCGTGTACACCGCATCGAGCACCGCGAGGTCGCTGTGTAACGCGTCGGCGGGGACCGGCGTCTTGTCCTCCTCCATGCCGACGCTGGTGCAGTTGACGAGGATGTCGGCGTTTGCGAGCAGGTCGGAGAGCGAATCGAGCCCGTGGCCGGAGGCGTCCGGGACTTCATCGGCGAGCGCGTCGGCTTTAGACTCGGTCCGGTTCGCGATCCGCACCGACAGCCCCTCGTCGGCGAGACCGAACGCGACCGCTCGCCCCGCACCGCCGGCCCCAACGACGACCGCCGTACCCGACAGCGACACGTCGTGGTGGTCCAGCGCTCGGACCGCACCGACCGCGTCGGTGTTGTAGCCCGTCGGCGTCCCACCGGTGAAATCGACG
The DNA here is from genome assembly GCF_011440255.1 of Haloarcula sp. JP-Z28. Taxonomy (NCBI): domain Archaea; kingdom Methanobacteriati; phylum Methanobacteriota; class Halobacteria; order Halobacteriales; family Haloarculaceae; genus Haloarcula; species Haloarcula sp. JP-Z28. The sequence continues at coordinate 56,156 of NZ_JAAOHT010000008.1, forward strand.
GTGTTGACCGCGCCGATGCGCTCGGCGAGCGGTGCGGGGTCAACGGCGTCTAGCACGTCCTGCTTGAACGGGATTGTGACGTTGAGGCCGTCGACTCCGAGCGTCTCTGCCGCTTCGATGGCTTCGGCACCAGCATCCGCTGGTGGTTCAAACGTGACGTAGCGTGCATCCAGTCCCAGTGCCTCGTAGCCCGCCTCGTGCATCGGGGGCGACAGCGAGTGCCCGACCGGGTTGCCGATGAGTCCGTAAACGTCCATACCAACGCCAGCGCGCCCCGGTCGTATGAACGCCACGCTCTGTGGGAAGCACGGTCTGCAGCCGACACTTTCGCAAGCTTTTCAGCCAGACCCAGCCACACTTCCGACAGTGAGTCGTTTTCGCCATCCACTGATGCAAGTCGCAGTCGCGCTGGCCCTGACTGTCGGCTGGATTTACCTATTTATCTCCGGCATTGAGGTCGGGAACGTGACCACCGTCGCGGTCAGTGGGCTCGCCGTCCTCGGGGCGTCGTTCCTCTTGGCCTGGGGCGCTGAAACCGCCGAGAAAGACGTACCGAGGGCGTTCGCTATCGCCGTCCTCGCCATTCTCGCCGTGGCTCCCGAGTACGCCGTTGACGCGCTGTACGCCTGGAACGCCGGGGCTGGTGGGGCGACGACGGAGGCCTGTCGCCAGTTCACGGCGGCAGAAATCGAGTCCGCAAGCGGGGGGCTCGCTCGCGCCTGTCACGACGCGAACCTCGCGATTGCGAACATGACCGGCGCGAACCGCATTCTCATCGGTATCGGCTGGGCGGGTATCGCCGTGTTCACCGTCTGGCGCGCCGCAAAGACACGGGACCCCGCAGTCACGAAACGCGACGGCTTCCTGAAAGACGCCGTCCAGCTGGACACCGACATCGCAACCGAGATCTCCTTCCTCTTTCTGGCGACGCTGTGGGCGTTTCTTGTCCCTCTCGGCGGCGGTATCGGTATCTTCGATACGCTGTTTCTGGTGGGCCTCTACGTCGCGTACATCGGCCTCGTGCTCAAGTCCGATATCGAACACAGCGAGCACACCGTCGGCGTCCCAAAGTACTTCCAGGAGTGGTCGCTGCCGTGGCGGCCACTCGTCGTCTTGGCGTTGTTTGGCTACTCCGGCGCAATGATTTTCACCGCGGTTGAGCCGTTCGCCCACGGCCTCGAAGAGATCGGCGTCGCGAACGGCATCCCCGAGTTCTTCATGATCCAGTGGGTCGCCCCGCTGGCCAGTGAGTCACCTGAGCTCATTGTCGTCGCCGTGCTGGTCAACAAGGCCCGCTCGACGGCGGGGTTCAACGCCCTCATTTCCTCGAAACTCAATCAGTGGACGCTGCTCATCGGGACCATCGCAGTGGTGTACTCCATCGCACTCGGCGGGTACGGCGTCCTGCCGTTCGACGCCAGACAGGGCGCGGAGATCTGGATTACGGCGGCCCAGTCCTTCTTTGCGCTCGCCATTCTGGTCAACTTCGAGATCAGTATCCGGGAAGCAATCGGGCTGTTCGCGCTGTTCATCTCGCAGGTGGTTCTGGAGTTCGCCATCATCAGAGACCTTCTCGCTCTGCCGATATCGAGTCACGACCTTCTGCTGGCGTATACAGGGCTGTACGTCCTCCTCGGGGTCGGACTGTTCGTCCAGCGCCGCGAGGCGCTGAAACACCTGCTTGGGCTGGCCGGTGACGCCGTCCGGTCCGCGGTGGGTCGTGAACCGGTCCATCTGGAGAACGCCGATTGATGCTCGGAATCGTTGTCTCACACGCCGACGCGGCATCGATGCACATCGGAGAGCACCTGCGCTCATTGCGGGACTGGGAAACGAGCATCGACGAAACGCGGCCCGACGACGAAGGCGGCGGTACGGTGTACCAGATTGACAGCGTGGAACTCCGCGAGTTCGAGGCGTTACATCTGGACATCGAAAACGTCGCGGCAGCGTTCGACGACCCGGACCTGCTGGTGTTCGCCTCAAAACACGCCGGCGAGACGGACGAGCTCCTGACGGCCCACCATACCGGAAACTTCGGTGTCGCGGAGTACGGCGGCGAAGACGGGCAGTTCGCCCGCGCCTGTCCCGGGGCTCACAAGGCCGTGGTGTCGGCACTCCAGCGCCACGCTCCGCCGGACTACGAAGTCGGGATGGAGTGTACGCACCACGGCCCGACAGCAGTCGGTGTCCCGTCGATGTTTGTCGAGGTCGGCAGTGCGGAGCCACAGTGGGAGGACCCCGACGCCGCCGAGGCCGCTGCCAGAGCGATACTGGACCTCGCCGACGAACCGGCTGACAGGCCGCGTGAGAACGGGACGCGCCGCCACCTCCTCGGGGTCGGCGGCGGCCACTACGCCCCGCGGTTCGAGCGAGTTGTTCGTGAGACGGACTGGGCGGTCGGCCACATCGCCGCCAACTGGTCGTTGGACGCGCTGGCGGAGTGGGCCGACAGCGACGAGGAGCGCGACACAGTGCTCGACCGCGCCTTCCGTGCCAGCGCAGCCGACTACGCTCTCATGGAGGGCGACCGGCCGGACCTCACGGCCGCCATCGAGTCGCTGGGCTACCGCGTCGTCAGTGAGACGTTCGTTCAGGAAACAACCGGTGTCGACCTTGGCCTCGTCGAGGCGCTAGAAGACGCTGTCAGGCCAGTTGACGGGGGCCTTCGATTCGGAGCACTTGCACCTGGATACGACGGCGAGTGGACCGTACTCGACCTCCCGAAGGAACTTATCTCGGACGTGCGCGGCGTTGATAGCGAGGCACTACGTGACACTATTGAGCGTCAGTCCATTGCGTACGCAACCGAGCAAAACGGGACCGTGGTCACCGGACCGATTGTCTGTCCGGCGACGACGGAACTGGAAGCGGTCGTCGACCCACTCGTCGAAATCCTCAAACAACGCTTCGACAGTGTCGAGCGAAACGCGGACGAACTCGTTGCCCGCGAGACAGCGTTCGATCCGGACCTCGCGCGAACTGCTGATATCCCTGAAGGACCGAAGTTCGGGAAACTCGCCTCTGGCGAATCAGTCGAAATCGACGGCGAAGAAATCGACCCGGAGCGGTTCCAGCGCGAGCGTATACGTCGATATACGCTGTGAACACTGGCGCGTTAGCCGCCAAAGCTGGCACTCAACACGTCAGACGGGCGTCAGACACAGGGGGAAAACTAATAACTATTCGTCTGCAAGGACGCTTTAAATTATGGATTCGATAATTGACGACGCTATCGACGAGGCAGAACAAGACGGGGAGGACGCGGCTGGCGGGACTGTCGACGAAACGACATCGACGCCGTCGCAGGACATGTCCACATCGGGGACGATGTCCGACGAGGAACTGGCAAGCGTCGTCAAAGACCTGGAGACGAAGATTACGGTCGTCGGCTGTGGTGGCGCTGGCGGAAACACGGTCACCCGGATGATGGAGGAGGGCATCCACGGGGCCAAACTTGTCGCCGCAAACACTGACGCACAGCACCTCGCCGACGAGGTGGCCGCCGACACCAAGATTCTCATCGGCCGCAAGCGTACCGGTGGCCGCGGTGCGGGTTCGGTCCCGAAAATCGGCGAGGAGGCCGCTCAGGAGGACATCGAGGACATCCAGCAGTCCATCGACGGCTCGGATATGGTGTTTGTCACCGCGGGTCTGGGCGGCGGAACCGGCACCGGCGCGGCCCCGGTCGTCGCACAGGCCGCGCAGGAAGCCGGCGCACTCACCATTTCTATCGTCACGATTCCGTTTACCGCGGAGGGTGAACGCCGCCGTGCCAACGCCGACGCTGGCCTCGAACGACTCCGTTCGGTCTCCGATACGGTCATCGTCGTGCCGAACGACCGCCTGCTGGACTATGCGCCGTCGATGCCGCTGCAGGACGCGTTCAAGATCTGTGACCGCGTGCTGATGCGCTCGGTCAAGGGCATGACCGAACTGATTACCAAACCCGGCCTCGTCAACGTGGACTTCGCCGACGTTCGGACCATTATGGAGAACGGCGGCGTCGCGATGATTGGCCTCGGCGAATCTGACTCCGAGAACAAGGCACAGGACTCCATCCGCTCGGCGCTTCGCTCCCCGCTGCTCGACGTGGAATTCGACGGCGCGAACTCCGCGCTCGTCAACGTCGTTGGCGGCCCCGACATGAGCATCGAGGAGGCCGAGGGTGTCGTCGAGGAGATCTACGACCGTATCGACCCCGACGCTCGTATCATCTGGGGTGCGTCGGTCAACAACGAGTTCGAGGGCAAGATGGAGACGATGATCGTCGTCACTGGCGTCGAAAGCCCGCAAATCTACGGCCAGAGCGAGGCCGAGCAGGAGAAGGCCGCCCAGCAGCTCGGCGAAGACATCGACTACGTCGACTAAACTGTCTCGCTGTCTCAGTTTTCTATTTCTCCGTAATCGCCGTTACGTGCCGCCCTATCTACATTTTCTCTATCATAAATGATATTCTCGCCGAAAAGCGTTTATCCGGAAATTCAGACTCTTTCTTTATGTACTCTGACTCGAGGCGTGGTGTTCTCAAAAAATGTATCGCAGCTGGGAGCTTGGGCCTCTCGTCTGGCTGCCTTGGTACCCTGGGCGGGAGCGGTGACACCGTCCAGTTTGGTGCGGTTCTCCCACTCAGTGGTGCGCTCGCTCCGCTCGGGCAACACGGCAAGCGCATGGTCGAGCAGGCAGCGAGCGACGTCAACGCGGCCGGTGGTATCGGCGGTAACGATGTCGAAGTGACCATCCTCGATACCGAAGCGAACGCCGAAACCGCTGTCGAGCAGTACGGGACGCTTGTCGACCGTGGTGTCATCGGCTTCGTCGGTGGCCTCGTCAGTGACGCGTCGCTCGCCCTTGCACCGGAGGCGGCCAGCGACGAGATCATGGAAGTCAGCCCAGCCAGCACCGCCCCGCAACTATCGACGGCCGGCCAGGCCAACGGGCGGAAATTCTTCGGTCGAACGGTGCCAAGCGACGGAACGCAAGCACTGGTGATGGCGAAAGTCGTCGATGACTCGCTGTACATCGATGCGGACTCCGTCGCATTACTGAGCCTCGACAACTCGTTCGGTGCTGGACTGGCCGAGGCACAGCGTGAGGCGCTGGACGCCGAGGTCGTCGCCGATGTTCGGTACGACCCATCGTCGGAATCGTTCGACGACACGCTCGCAGAAGTGTTCCAGAACGACCCTGATGCCGTCACTTTCACCAGCGTCTCCGGTCAGGAACGCGGTATCCTTGATGCGTACAGCCAGTCGGAGTACGACGTTCCATGGGTGTTGTCAGCGGGAATGTTCGGCGGCGACCTCCCATCATACTTTGAAGGGTTCTACAGCGCCAGTCTGTCTTCCGCGCGAACGCAAGCGTACTTCGAACTCGTCCGCCGACTCCCGGATATCGATCAGCCCAGAGCGTACTCGGTTAACGCCTACGACGCGCTGTTTTTGATGGCATGTGCCGCCGAACAGGCCGGTGAAGCCAGCGGTCCGGCAATCGCCGAAACCATTCAGTCGGTTTCCGGCGGGTCTGGGCACACTGTTTCAGTCGGTGACTTCGGTCGTGTTCGGTCACTCACTGACGCAGGCCGATCAGTGAACTACCAGGGCGCGTCCGGAGGCGTCGACCTGACTGCGGACCTCGAACCGCTGAGTTCGTACCTGATCGAACAAGTCAATAATGGGTCAGTCGAGTCGCTAGAGCTATTGCAGCGACAGTTCTTCGCATCGGGAGGGAATCAATGAGTTCACTCCCGAGCCGGATGGTTCAGGCGACGGAACGTGCGCTCCCTGACGTTATTCGGCGGCGGTACGCGGCGAAGTTCGGCGTCCTGCTGCTCGGCGTGGTCGTCGTTCTCGCGCTGGGCGGCGCGGCGATCCACCTCGATACGGGGTCGCTGGTCGAGTCACAGACCGAAGAACAGATCATCGGTGTTGCGGAGTCCCAGTCGAGTTCCGTGTCGAGTTGGGTCTCGAACAAGCAGTCGACGGCGACGTTCCTTGCAGCGTCTATCGGTGACCGGTCCGAATCGACATCGGACAGAGAACAGCAGCAGTGGCTCGAACAGAAGCTTATCGGGCTCCCCGGAGATGTCCGGGCGCTGCATTACGTCGATGCCGCTGACGGCACAGTCACCGCCAGCACTGACGACGAACTCAACGGCGTCGCACTGAGCAACGTTGACGACCCGTGGACCGACGCGAGTGGTGCAGTCGTCTCGTCGGGACCGACGGGCACGTCCGAAGCGTACCAGAGCGGGAACGAATCGGTCATCGCATTCGTCCAGCCCGTCTCCGGCAGCGACGAATACATCGTGCTGACGGCGTCGCTCGAGGCGCGCTCCCACGAGTTCACATCACCATTTGCGACCGGCGACGTGAAGGTCGTCGGGTCGAGCGGGCAGATCATCCTCGACAATCGGAAGAGTTCGATTCTCGAAGAGTATGCGGCAACCGGGGACGCGACCGATACCAGTGTTGACTCGGCACTGAACGGCGAAACCGGCTACAAGTCCGTCTCCGCCAGAACGGGGATGGAAGACGGGCAGTACGTGATGGCGTACACGCCGGTGACCGGCACTGACTGGGCGTTGCTGTATCACGTGCCCCAGGACCGCGCATTCGCCCTGCAGTCGGCTGTCTCGCAAAATATCGCACTCCTGGTGGCGCTTGCTGTTGGGGCACTGTTCGTCGTCGGCGTGACAATTGGGCGCGGAACCGCAAACGCACTCTCCCGCGTGGCCGAAAGCGCCGAAGACATCGCCGCCGGTGAGATCAACAGTACCCTCCCGGAGACCACGCGCGTCGACGAAATGGGACAGTTGTACGACTCATTCGCGTCGATGCAGGCGTACCTGACGACCGCCGCGGACCAGGCTGACGCGCTCGCCGAAAAGCGGTTCGACGACCCATCGCTCGACGAAAGCATCCCCGGAGAGTTCGGTGCGGCGCTGGAGGAGATGGGCGAGGATATCCAGACGTTGATTACCGACGTCGAGGCCGCCAGAGACGAGGCGGAGGCGGCAAAAGAAGACGCCGAGTCGATGGCGTCTGCCCTCGAAGCGAAGGCAGCCGAGTTCAGCAACGTAATGGACAAGTCGGCGGACGGGGACCTCACCCAGCGGATGGCCACCGACAGCGACTACGACGCGATGGTCGATATCGCGGAGAGCTTCAACGAGATGATCGCGGAACTCGAACGGACGGTCAACCGCATCGAAGGGTTCGCTGGAACCGTTGACAGTTCAACGGAGACCATTTCGGCGAGCGCACAGGAAGTGCGGTCGGCCAGCGAGTCGGTGAGCGAGTCGGTGCAACAGATCGCCGAAGGCGCTGACGAGCAAAATCGGAACATCCAGCAGGTGAGCGACGAGATGACCGACCTGTCGGCGACTGTCGAGGAAATCACCTCGTCCACCGACGAAGTCGCGTCGAAGTCCCAGCAGGCCGTCAACGACGGCGAGTCCGGCCGCGAGTACGCCGAGCAGGCCGCCACCGAAATCGAAGCGCTCGAACGGAAGTCCACCGAGGCTATCGAACAGGTGGAGTCACTCGCGGAAGAGATGGAGCGCATCGGCGAGGTCACGACGCTCATCGACGAAATCGCGGAACAGACGAACATGCTCGCGCTTAACGCGAACATCGAAGCCGCTCGGGCCGGTGAGGCAGGCGAAGGGTTTGCCGTCGTGGCCCGCGAGATCAAGACGCTCGCCGAGGAGACGCAGGAAGCGACGACTGACATCGAGTCGATGATCGGCGAAATCAGGTCCCGGACGAACTCCACCGTCGAGGATATGCGGGACATGGGCGAGAGCGTCGATACCGGGAAAGAGACGGTCGAAAACGCAACCGACTCGCTGACCAGTATTGTCCAGCAGGTCAACGAAGCTAACGACGGGGTGCAGGCTATCAGCGACGCGACCGACGAGCAGGCGGCCTCGATGGAAGAGGTCGTCTCGATGGCCGAGGAAGTCGGCTCGATCAGCGAGGAGACATCCGCCGAGGCCGAGAACGTCGCCGCGTCCGCCGAGGAACAGACGGCGTCGATCACGGAGGTCACCGAGAAGATACAGTCGCTCTCCAGTCAGGCGACTGACCTCAAGCAGCTTATCGACCAGTTCGAAACCAGCGATGCCGATAACGGTAGCGAGCTGGGGACACACAAATCGGGCGGAACTGCGCTGACTGACGACTGACCGAGCGGGTTCGGGTCGCCTGTTCCGGGTATCGCCCCGGTCTGTCGGCTACTTTTCATTCGAGACGATACCCAGCGCATTCTGTGAGGGTGAGGACTCGTCGCCGCGCACCACAATATAGAAAAGCCACCAGTGGGTACGACCCGCTATGGACGTTCCATACGATCTCACCTCCTACATCCGCGTACTCAAACTGGCGAGTACGCCGTCGTGGGAGGAGTTCTCCCAGATCGCGAAAATCGCCGGCGCGGGCATCGCGCTGGTCGGACTGCTCGGGTTCATCATCTTCGCTGTGATGACCTTCGTGCCTGGCAGCAAGCCGGTGTAAACCGATGGGGATCTACGCAGTCAAAACCACGGCCAGCCAGGAACGCACCGTCGCGGACATGATTATCTCCCGCGAGGAAGACGAGATCCACGCCGCGCTCGCGCCGGACTCGCTCACGAGCTACGTCATGGTCGAAGCGGACGACCACAACGTCTTCGACCGCATCCTCGACGAGATTCCCCACGCCAACGGCGTCGTGCAGGGCGAATCTTCGATGGCGGAAGTCGAGCACTTCCTCTCGCCGAAACCGGACGTGGAAGGCATCGCGGAGGGCGACATCGTCGAACTCATCGCCGGCCCGTTCAAGGGCGAGAAGGCGCAGGTCCAGCGCATCGACGAGGGCAAGGACCAGGTCACCGTCGAACTGTACGAGGCGACGGTCCCGATTCCGGTTACCGTGCGTGGTGACCAGATTCGAGTGCTGGACTCCGAAGAGCGGTAGACCCATATCCACCGGCGGAGCCGGTGGTTCACGGGCCTGAACGACTGATGGCCCGCGTTTTCGCCCACGTTTTTCGAGGAGTGGTGCGCGAGCACAGTGAGCGCACCCGACGAAGAAAAAGGTGGAACAGTAGGAGGCGACGGTCCCGATTCCGGTTACCGTGCGTGGTGACCAGATTCGAGTGCTGGACTCCGAAGAGCGGTAGGCGAACGGGTCTCGTGCAATTCGAACGGATGCGTAGCGACCCGCAAGGGAGCAATCAAGCGTTTTCAGACTAGTTGGCAATCATTGTCGAGCAAAGTCAGGCACCGTCGTAAAACAGCGGTAGTTGCTACGCTTCGCCGCCTTCCAGTCGGTCGATGACCTCGCTCATGTTGGCGGCGGCCTCAACGGATTCCTTTATCTGTTCACGACGGCGGACCTCGGCGGCGGAGGCGTCGTAGGCGCGAACGTACTCCGCGCGGGAGTGTTCGTCGAACGCGTGCTTGATAGCGAAGTAGCCGTCGGGGACGACGGCACCACAGACCTTACACTCGATACGGTCGTGTTCGACCGACTGGTGGATGATAAGCTCCTCGACGCGGTCGAACTGTCTCTCGTCCCCTTCGATGTCGCACTCCCAGCGTGGCATTTGCTCAGTGGCAGGCGACCCGGGGTTAAAAACGTTGGCTGCCACCTGTCAGAAGTCTGTCTCTCAGATTGCCAAAACGGAAACCCCTAATGGCAGTACGGAGTTAGCGTTGACCGTGCAACCCGAGGGGTACGCCGTTGATCTCCACGTGAAAGTGCTCGACGACGGGGTCGTCGAGCGCGCGAAGGCACGTGGCCTCGACGCGCTGGTGTATGCGCCGCATTTCACGCGGCTGTCGGAGATACGGCGGCAAGCAGAGGCGTTTTCCGACGAAGAGCTGACTGTGTTTCCGGCCAGAGAGATATTTACTGGCACCTGGCAACAGCGCCGGCACGTACTGGCGATAGGCCTCGAAGACCCGATTCCGGATTTCATTACCTTCGACGGCGCGATGCGGGAACTGGACCGCCAAGACGCGGCTGTACTGGTTCCGCATCCCGGTTTTCTCAATGTCAGTCTCGGACTGGACGACATCGAAGCGTACGACGACATCATCGACGCGCTAGAAGTGTACAACCCCAAGCAGCTGTCCCATCACCGAGACCGTGCGCAGTCGTTCACGTCGGAAACCGGTCACGAGCCGTTCGTCTCCTCGTATGCCCACGTTCGGGGTACCGTCGGCGAAGCGTACGTGACCTTTGCCGAGGCGTTCGAGAGCGTGGCGGGGCTCAGTGTGGCGCTGCAAAACGATGTGGAGCGGTCGCTGTTCCATCGCGATGGTCTCTCACACGACCTCCGCCGGGCGGTCGAGTGGGCGCATCTGGGGCTGGAAAACACGTGGGGCAAGTTCGACCGACTGATGTTACAGGGGACCGAGCCGACACACCCTGACCACGTCGCGTACGACGGTCGATTCAACGACGTGAAGGTGTACTAAACCAGAAACGCGCTGTTCTCGACGACGAAGGCCCTGACCGTTGGCGGCAGATACTGTGGGAGCACGTGGACGAGCAGGGCAACCGCGAGCAGTTCGAAGGCGGTAATCACGACGGTAACGGCTTCGGCGCGGTCGCTTGAGGTTGTCACGCCCGTCGGTGAGCCATACTCTGTGTCCGAGAACGGGTAGAACAGGGCAATCCCCCGTCGGGAACCGAAGTAGTCAAGCACGTAGTGCGTGAGGACACCGAGCCACACCCACTGGAGATTGCCGCCGTGATACAGCGGATGGGTCAAGAATATGATGAGGACGGGGAGATTGTGCAGGGTCTTGCGGTGCTTGCCGAAGGCGGTGTCGACATCGGGAAACAGTGCGCCCAAGACGATGGGAAGGAACACTTCCGCGATTGTTGCGAAGGTCGTCACGTCGCCCGAGGGGTCAAGAACGTATCCCAGTCCGATGCTCAAGAGGACGGCGTTCAGGACGTGCCCACGTTTGTTCATCTACCTGACCGTCCGTGTCCCAACTGAAAGAGCTTACTACTCCTGTAAGGCGGTTTCCAGGTCCCGGAGCGCCTGTGTCGCGATGGCCGATTTGATCTCGCGACGGGTGCCATCGAACTCGTAGCGAGACACTGTCACGCCAGACTCGTTAGTTCCCCAGGGGGCGGCCTCGGCGACGGCGATGTACACCGTCCCGACGGGCGTCTCCGGCGAGCCGCCGCTCGGTCCAGCGACGCCAGTCGTAGCGACGCCCCAGTCGGTCCGGGCGGTGTCGCGGACGCCCCGAGCCATTTCGATAGCGACCGGCTCGGAGACCGCGCCGTGGGCATCCAGCGATTCCCGCGAAACGGCCAGCAGTTCTCGCTTGGCCTCGTAGGAGTAGGTGACCAGCGAGCGGTCGAAGTAGTCGCTGGAGCCGGGTATGTCCGTTATTTTCGAACCGACAAGGCCACCGGTACAGGATTCCGCGGTGGCGACCGTGGCAGCAGCTTCTCGGAGACGCTTGCCGACGCGCTTCTCGACCGGGGCCGCAGTGTCGTTTGCCATTGTCCGTAGTTGTCGTGATAGGCGAATAAACGTTCAGGGCAGGCCGATATATTTCAGCTTGGAGACACAACTGTGTATATGAGCTATCAGACGACGCTTGGCTGGTCACTCGTTACATCGGGCCTCGTGACGCTGTTCCTCTGGGTCTTGCCGGGGTCCGACCTCCTGTGGGGGATGCTGTTGCTCGTCCTCGGCGGACTGACGCTGTATATTCGCCAGTAGACAGAAAAGCAGACGGGGCCGGCAGTCGGAGTGGACATATGGACTACACGGAACCCCAGTTCTTCCGGGTCATGCAGTACGCGGCCCGGGCCGACCGGGACGTGGTGGACATGGTGTCGGGCAATCCCGACTGGGACCCGCCTGAGGGGCTTCGGGACGGGCTCAGAGACTACGCCGAGGCCTCAGCCGATAACTACCAGTACCCACCCAGCGTGGGGCTGACGCCGCTCCGCGACGAAATCGCCGCTCGGCGCGGTGTGGACCGGAACCGCGTACTCATTACGAACGGCGCTGGCGAGGCGAACCACCTCGCGATGACCGGCGGGCTCTATCATTTCGACGGCAACGAAATCCTCCTGACTGACCCGGTCTACCCGTACTACGCCGGCCGGGCGAACTTCATCGGCGCGGACATCTCCTTCGTTCCGGTCGACGAGCACAACCGACTGGCCCCCGCGGACGTTCGGGCGGCCGCGAGCGAGGAGACGGCCGTCATCGTGGTGAATTCGCCCAACAACCCCACCGGCGCAGTGTACGACGCTGAAGCGATGGCCGAGTTTGCAGCCATCGCCGAGGAGTACGATGCCCTGCTACTCAGCGACGAGGTGTACGACCACTTCGACTACGCAGGTCGGTTCAGTTCAGCGCTGCGCGCCGACTCCGACCACGTCGTCGCCACCAACTCCTTCTCGAAGACGATGGCGATAACGGGGTTTAGGGTCGGCTATGTGATTTTCCCGCCGGAGGACGGCCCCACTGGGACACTGCTCGAACGCGCTCGCACTCAGCACATGCTCACGAACGTCACCGGGAGCCGACCAGCGCAGTACGCCGTCCTGCGGGCGCTGAAGACGACGAGTCCGGACTACTACGCCGCCTGCCGACGGCGACTCGAAAGGCGCGTCGACGACTTCTGTGCCGCACTGGCTGCGGCTGGGGCCGAGTACAACCGCCCCGACGGCGGCTTCTACGTGATGGCGCGGTTCCCTGACTTCCCCGGGTCGTTCGAGAACGTGTACGAACTCATCGACGAAGCCGGCGTCGCCGGGATGCCTGGCGAAGCCTTCGGCGAGTCCCGTAGCGACTGGATACGGTTCGCGCTCGTGACTTCCCGGGTGGACGAGGCAGCCCAGCGGCTGGCGAACTACTTCGGATAAAAAGCTGTTGCCAGCTTAGTCAAAAATCAGTTCCACGTCTCTCGCCCGCGCCAGCAAGTCGTCATCGTAGTACGCCTCGGTCTGGGCAGGGTGTGTCTCGTCGATGGCTCGGACCGTTTTGACGGTGTTGGCGAAGTTCTTGTATGTCGCTTCGTCGACCATCTGGCCGTCGACGACGACCGCGCCAGTGCCCTCGCGTTTGGCCTCGTTGAACGACTCGATTTTGTGGAGGTCTCGCTCCATTTCTTCCACTGTCGGCATGTGGATTCGATTCGCCTGTTCGGTCTGCTTGGGGTGGAGCGACCACGAGCCGTCGATGCCGATTGTCGCTTCGTACGCCACCTGATCGGCGTATCCCTCGGCGTTGTAGTAGGTGACGCCAGCGCGTTCGTGGAACAACTGGTCGAAGGGGCCGCCGATGGCGACGATGTCGGCGGCGCTCGTCTCGTTCGACAGCGCTTCGAGCAGGCCGTCCCAGCGGGGCCGCTCGCCGTCGAGCGTGCGCCCGCCGAGTTCTGCCGTGTAGTCGACCGGCCCGAACACGAGCCCGGAGAGCCGGGAGTCTGTTGCGTACTGGCAGATCTCGCGGAGGTCCGAGCGGCCGGGGGCCGTCTCCAGAATGATCGCCATCTCCAGCGTCCCCTCGGGAAGCCCGGCGTCGCGCTCAGCGTCGGCAATGACACCTGCGGCGTCGCGCACGTCGTCAAGGCGACCAACCTTCGGGAAGACGAAGCCGTCGAGTTCCTCGCCGACCGCCTCGGCCAGGCGAGTCACCTGCTCGATGCCACGCTCACGGGCGTTGGCGTCGTCGTAGGCCCACTCGACCCGCGGGAGAATGTCCCCGGCGAAGTCGTCGGCGTGGTCCGGGATGTGTTCGATTATGTTGTCGACGGCTTCGTCTTTCATCGACGGCGCAGTGCCGTCCTCAATGTCGGGGACGAGCCAGTCGGGGGCCTGAAACCCCTCGCTGGTGAGTCCCGAGACGAGGAACTTCGCGCTGTTGTCGTTCGGTATCGCGGCCGGTGCGGTCTGGAATGTGCGACAGAGTCGTGTCATGTATCTCGCTGAATGAGTGCGGTTCGCCGGCCCGAGTAGACCGGGGTCTGGTCCTGATTGAACGCGACGTGCTCGAACGTGACCGCGCCGGCCCGCTCCGGGCCGGCGTCGGGGTCGCAGTCGAGGACGCGGGTGAAGCCGTAGACGGTGTCGCCCAGCGTGACGAAATCGTGGAACCGCTCGTCAGCGAAGCGACGCTCGCGGTAGGTCGCCTCGTCGGAGCGGGCGTGGGCCAGCGCAACCGAGCGTGTCACATCGCCGTAGGCGACGATGTCGCCAGACGGCGAGTCGGCCATCTCGTCGCGGTTGTGGTGCTGGCGCGCGGTGTTGAGCGTCGCCAGCGGCAGGCCGGCGACCAGTTGGTCGTCCATCGTCCGCCCGCGCTCGTGGCGGTAGGCGACAGCAGCGTTCTCCGCGTTGGCCCGTTCCAGTGCCGTCTGGAAGTCATCGAAGCGCTCCCCGGCAGGCGAGATGAGGGTGTCAGGTATCGCCGGTCCGCCCTCGTCCTGTTCGCCGACTGCTCCGCCGTCAGTGGCCGCTGGCTCGCGTCGCGGAATCATGTTCGTCCGCCGGTAGGAGACCAGCGTCTCGCCGGTCTCGCGGTCCCGGCCCTCCGTTTCCCAGGTTACGATACCGTACTGGGGTCTGGAGGACGATGTCTTGGTGTCGACGACAGTCGAAGTGACCGACAGCGGCGTCCCGGCCGTCACCGGCTGATGGAACGTCACGTCGTCGCGGCCGAGGAAGTACCCGCCTTTCTCCGAGAGGTCTTCGACGGTGATGCCCATCACACACGCCAGCAGGTAATCCGGGTGGACCGGGCGCTCCTCGAAATCGCGTTCGCGGGCGGTATCGGCCCGCCAGTACGCCGGGTCGTGGTTGAGCGTCTGGCCCATCCACTGCTCGCTGCCGTGATGGGTGAGTCGGAGGCCGGGGTCGTGAGCGAGTTCGTCGCCCTCCGCGAAGAACTCGAAGAAGTGGCCTTTCTCTCGGGTGTCAGCCCTGTTCAGTAGCGGATTGAACGTCTCGTCGTCCGAGAGGTCCAGCGCGTCGGGGTCAGTCCAGTCAGTCATCAGCCGGCACCTCCTGTGTGGCGTCCCGTCTGGCAAGCGCCCGCCGCATCTCGTTTGTGACAACCATGAACCCCTCATCGAAGCCCATGCCCGGTTTGGCGAGCACTTGCGCGGCGTCAGTCGCCAGCGCGACGTGGGCACAGGCCCGCGCGGAGGTCACGGTCTCGTTACACGTCCCGCCGACGTAGGCCCGGGTGTCCGTGCCGTCGCAGTACAGCACCGCTTCGGCCGAGCGCTGGATGCCGCCGAGGTCCGGCGTCTTTATTTGGACGAGGTCGGCCGCTTCCGCGTCGACGAACGCCTGCACGTCTTCGAAGGTGTTGCACCACTCGTCGGCGACGATGTCCACGTCGACGCCTGCATCGGCCAGTCCCTCGCGGAGTTCGGCCATCTCGGTTATCTGTGCCTGCCGACCGCCAGCGTCCATCGGTCCCTCAACCTGAAGGGGGTACGGTGCGGCGGCCTCCCGCAGCGTCTCGAAGTAGTCGGTCACTTCGGTCCGGTCGTACGGCGGGCCGAACACCTTCCCGAGGATGCCGTACACGTCCACGTGGAAGCGCGGCGAGTACGGCTCCGGCCCGAGCGCTGTCGCCCGGTCCGAGAGCCAGGCGAGGTAGTCACGCAGTCCTTCGCCGTTCTCGCCGACCTTCTCGACGCTGTTGAACAGGCCGTGGGGCAACACCGGCACGCCCTTGATGAGCATCTTCTCGGCGTTGATACGACGTTCGTCTCCCGACTGGCCGAACACCGGAACCGGCGAGGTCGCCGGCTCGGTGTCGTAGGTGTCCGCGAGTACATCCGTCGGCGTCACCCCGCGTGCTTGCGCGGCGGCGTTCAGCAGCGCCTGCGAGACGCCGTAGCGGACCGCAGTGTGGAGCTGGTCGCCGCCCGAGCGCTGTGGGCTCATTTCCTCCAGCATCGTCGCGTTGGCCCCGAACTGGGTCGCGTCCTGCCCACGGAGTGCGTCAGCGACAGCCCCCTCGACGACAGGCCGGTACTTTTCAGCCCGGAACAGCGGGTCACGGCCGCCGGCCCCCGAGTACTGGACCGCGGCGCAGTCGCCCGTTGCGATGGAACCGTCGGCGAGTTCGATTTCAACGATGAGCGCCTCGCCGGCCTCGCGGATGCGGTCGAACCCGTCCGTGACCGGCTGGCCGTCGTAGGCGAACCCGGTCTGGGTCGCCCCATCCTTGATGGCCTGCTGGTCGTCGAAAAAGAACCCGGAGAGGCCTGGAACCGTTCGAACGTCTTCAATCCGCATCGCTTGCACCCCCTGCGGGGCTGTTGTCGCCGCCCGGCCGCCCGATGAGCTTCCCATCGCTGATGGCGTCCACGTCATCGGCGACCATCCGGAACGACTGGTCGCGGCCTTCGGTCTCGGCTCGCTCGCCGAGTCGCGCGGCGTGAATCTCCTTGATGTCGTCCGGGAGCGCGAGGTCCGCGAACTCGAAGATGCGGACCCGGCCATCGTCGTCTCTGGCCGGGAGCACCGCGCCCTTGGCGGCGTCGCTGGGCGCAAAGGGCACGTCCAGTGCGCCGCTGTCGAAGGCGTTGATAACTCCCTGTGCAACGTCGCCGTCGCCGGCCTCGTAGATAGCGTCCATCAGCGCCCGTGTCTCCCGTTCGATGAGCGCCTGTTCCTCGTCGATACCCCCGAGGTCGATATCCTGTTCAATCATCATATCGATAAGCTGTCTCGTCGTTCGCAGTCCGGCCGCGTTGGCCTCCTTCGTCGGCACGCCCTGGAACTCCTGGGCGGACTTCGTGATGACTTTGTCCGGCTGGGCGACGGCCGCTGTCGCGCCGCCGAGGCTGATGACGCCGTTTGCCCGCGCCTCGTCGGGCGGGAAGCCCCCCATCCACTCGTGGAAAACGGTCGTGACGGTCACTTCATCGCGGAGATACTCGTTGCCGAGCTTCCGCAAGGCCCGCAACGCTGCCACGTCCTGCACGAGGTTTCCGACCTGTCCGTAACCCAGTGTGAGCGACCGGACACCCTGTGTTGCGGCGAGCTCGCCCTCGACGAGCATCACCGCGATTGCGATGCTCGGTGGGACGAGGGTGCCGGTCAGCGGACCGAAGGGCTCGCGGTTGATGGTCACACCGCGCTCGGTGTAGGCACCGCAGAGCCGGTCGACGAACTGCCAGTGCTCGATGGTCGTCGCGAGGTCGTGGCGCTTCGTGTACGGGATGTTGTAGGAGATCGGCCCGCCCTCGAAGCTCTGGAAGCCGCCGGCGAGCGTGACCATCGCCAGTAGCCTGGCGTCCGGCGTGCCGTGGCGGACCTCCACTGGGGCGTCGAGTGCCCGGATGAGCCGCCGGCAGTCCTCCACGCCGTGGTTGACCGCCGGGAACCCGTTCAGCTCGTTCTCGTCGCTGCCGCGGGAGGCGGCCAGTCCCTCTTCTGCCTTCTCGTACTCGTTGTCGCGCGTGTACGAGTCGATGGTCGTCGGCAGGAGGTCCGCACCGCCCTCGTCCTGTAGATACCGCAGCAGGTCGATCTGTTCTTCGAGGCAAGGGACGCCCGCTCGCGGCTGGAGGAGCGGCTGGTCGGCGGACTCCAGCACTTGGGCGAACTGCTTTGAGGCCGGCAGCGACTCGTGGAAGGCGATGGCCTCCTCGAAGTCGACTTCGCGGCCTGTGTGCCAGTTGTCTCTGAGGTCGTTTGCGATGCGCTGTAGCTGGTCGTCGCTGAGTCGCTCGTCAGTTGGCATAGTCACCCGTCAACCCTGATCTGCTCCGCCTCTGTTGTCGTCAGTTGCAGGTCTTCGCGGAGCATCTCGATTGCCTCCTCCGGGTCCGTCTCCGCGTCGAAGACGCGGTCGAAACCCATCTGTCGGAAGGTCGCCTGCGTCTCCTCAAAGTCGGACTGTCCGACGGCGAGGTTCCCACCGACGTACGTGAGCACGTCGAGCCCAGCGTCGTCGAGCTCGTCGTGCAGCCCCTCGCAGTCCTGGCGGGCGTGCCCGTACAGCGAGGATACCAGTACTGCCTCGGCGTCATGAGATTTCGCGGCGGAGACGAACTCGTCCTGTGCGGTCTGGACACCGAGGTTGATGACCTCGAAGCCTGCGGCCGAGAGCGCCTGCTCTAGAATCGTGATGCCGACGACGTGCGCGTCGGAGCCAATCACGCCGAGGATAACGGTCCGGGGCATGTACTTCCCCGTCATCGGCGGGTAGTGATAAACCTAATGGTCTTTCATGATAATATGCCCTTAAGGAATTTATAACGGACATTCAAGAAGGTTTATGCGGCCGCCCCGTCGTGGTTTTTGCATGGGTGCGCTTGACGACTTGCGTGTGCTCGACCTGACACAGGTCCTCGCCGGACCGTACTGTACGATGTTGCTCGCAGACATGGGCGCGGACGTGGTAAAGGTCGAACGCCCCGGCGGCGACCTCATCAGGTCGAACCCCCCGTTCGTGAGTGACGGCGACGAGGAAGCCTACGGCGGCTACTTCCAGAGCGTCAACCGTGGGAAACGCTCGCTCGAACTCAATCTGGGGACCGATGAAGACCGCGAGGCGTTCCTTTCGCTCGTTGAGCGCGCAGACGTGGTGGTCGAGAACTTCAAGGCCGGCACGATGGAGAAGTTCGACTGCGGCTACGAAACGTTGCGAGAACACAACCCGGACCTCATCTACTCGTCCATCCGGGGCTTTGGCGACCCGCGAACGGGTGAAACCCACCGACAGGGCCAGCCGTCGTTCGACCTCATCGCGCAGGCGCTGGGCGGGGTCATGGAAATCACGGGGCAGTCGGACGGCCCGCCGACGAAGGTCGGCCCTGGCGTCGGCGACCTCTTCACTGCCGTACTGAACGCTGTCGGCATCCTCGCGGCCGTCCATCACCGCGAACGCACAGGCGAGGGCCAGTACGTCGATACGGCCATGTACGACTCAATGGTCTCGCTGTGTGAGCGAACGGTGTACCAGTACTCCTGTGACGGCGAGTCGCCGACCCGGCAGGGGAACTCTCATCCGACGCTGTTCCCGTACGACTCCTTCGAAGCCGCCGACGGCCACGTCGTCATCGCGGCGTTCGCCGACGGTCACTGGGAGGCGCTGTGTGAAGCGATGGAACGCCCGGACCTCGCCGCGGAGTACCCCGACGCCGGCAGCCGGATTGCGAACCGCGAGTCGCTGCGGGCCGAAATTGCGGAGTGGACCGCCGCTATCGATTCGGAAACGCTCCTTGACCTGCTTGAAGGGCGCGTGCCGGCTGCACCGGTCCAGAACACCGCCGATATCTTCGACGACCCGCACATCCACGACCGCGAGATGCTCGCCGAGGTGGACCAACCGGGCGCGGACGACCGGATGACCATCGCCGGCAGCCCAATAAAGATGACCGAGACGATGCCCTCGCCCGGCGGTCGTGCGCCGCTGCTAGACGAGCACAGGACGGAACTGCTTGATGGGGCTGGGGTCGATACGGGAACCAATCAAGTGGAAAGCGACGACTAATCGGCAACTGCCGGCAATTTTCACCACATCAGGGCAGGACCATTATTTATCATGAGCCGTAGAATAGGCTATGGTCGAAGTTCCAGATGCGCTCAGTACATTGTTCAGTGCCCAAATAGAGACGGACGGGGACCGATATATTGTTGAAATTCCGAAAAGTGAAGTATCTCACGGTGCAGTCTCGCCGGGCGAGACCTACCGCGTCGGCCTGCTCTCGCAGGTCAACGCCAGTGCGTCGGCAACAGCCCAACCGCAGACGCCCAAACAGGACACCGACCCGGAACGAGCCAACACCGGCGTCCCGCAACCGCCAGTCGACGAGGGCGAAATCCGAAACGTGACCATCGAATCGCTGGGCGACCAGGGCGACGGCATCGCCAAGGTTGAACGCGGATACGTCGTCATCGTCCCCGACGGCGAGCCGGGCGATTCGCCGACCGTCGAAATCGAGACCGTCCAGGAAAACGTCGCGTTTGCGAGCGTCGTCGACAACGACGGCCACACTGTATAGCGGTATCGTCGCGTTTTCAGTGGCTCAGTGACCGCCGGGCTGGCCAGACTACGGGGCCGGAGCAAACTGTCACGGCAGGGTCGTTCAACCGACAGACCCCTACTTGAATGGAATCTGTCGGACGTGGTAGAGGTCGAAGAACGACTAGTAATCACAGCATCACAAACGTTTATATGATTTAAATCCGGTATTTAAAACACTATATGGTCGACCCAAAAGAGAGCATTGACATCGAAAATGTCGTTGCTTCGACCGGTATCGGACAAGAACTCGACCTTGAGAGCGTCGCGATGGACCTCGAGGGAGCCGACTACGACCCCGAGCAGTTCCCGGGCCTCGTCTATCGGACACAGGACCCCAAATCCGCCGCGCTCATCTTCCGGTCGGGCAAGATCGTCTGCACGGGTGCGAAATCGACAGACGATGTCCACCAGAGTCTGCGCATCGTCTTCGACAAGCTCCGTGACCTGAACATCCAGGTCGACGACGACCCCGAAATCGTCGTCCAGAACATCGTCAGCTCCGCTGACCTCGGGAGTTCGCTCAACCTCAACGCCATCGCTATCGGCCTCGGGCTTGAGAACATCGAGTACGAGCCGGAGCAGTTCCCGGGCCTCGTCTACCGACTCGACGAACCCGACGTGGTCGCGCTGCTGTTCGGTTCGGGGAAGCTCGTTGTCACCGGTGGCAAGCGCAAAGAGGACGCCGAAGAAGCCGTTGACACCATCGTCGAGCGGCTGAGCGACCTCGGCCTGCTGGACTAACGGCTCAGTGCCAGTGACTGGGCGGCGGCCAGTCACAGCCCGTTTTTCGGTTCACTGCGGTCCCGACGCGACGCGCACAGAGCGATTGCGACGGACAGGAACCCCGCGGTTCAAATACCGGGACGACTAACCCCGTTCCGATGGGAGACCCCGCCTCGACGGGCACAGAGTCCTGGCGCACGTATTTCGGCTTCGACGAGCCCTACGAGAATCAGGCCGACGCCGTCGAACGAGCCATCGAGGCGGGCAAGGCACGCGGCTTTCTCGCGATGGAAGGTCCGTGCGGAACGGGCAAGACGATGGCCGCGCTCACCGCTGGCGCAACGCTAGTCCGCGATACAGACCTGTACGAGCGAATGGTCGTCGTCACGCCAGTCAAACAGCAACTCCAGCAGTTCGTCGACGACCTCCGAGCGCTTAACGCTGGAATCGACGAGCCGTTCGACGGCATCTCACTGGTCGGCAAGCGCGACCTCTGTCCGTACGGTCGTGAGGGCCAGTTCCCGGACGACGTAGGGACACACGACCGCTGTGAGGACCTCAGGGAGGCGACGGCGCGGTTAGTTGAGGACGACGGGCGCTCGGACGGCGCGGCCGTCGCGGACGCCGCAATCGCCGGTGAGGCTGACGATGACCAGTGGTGGGACCCGCGGAAAGGACAGGACCTCGCCGCGGCTGCACGCCCAGATGCGGTCGAGCAATCGACCCTTGGCGACGACACACTTCAGACGGCCGGCGCAGCCTCGCCGTACCGGCAGGCCCAGCCAACGGCTCCAGAGTCGATGGCAGAGGGGTCCGACCCGCCGCTGTACTGTCCGTTCGAGGCGGACTGGTACGCCCGCAACAAGGGCTCGCCCGTCGACTTCTCGGCCGGGGACGAGCACGTGGTGACGATGGACGACTACCTCCCGGCGGCAACGGAGCGCGGGACCTGCCCGCACCGGGTCATGAGCGTGATGCTGAACGAGGCTGACGTTATCGTTGGGAACTACAACCATCTGTTCGACCCGGGCTCTCGCCCGCTGCTGTCTGACGTACTCGACAATCAGACGCTCGTCATCGTAGACGAGGCGCACCGACTCGAAGAGCGCGTGCGAGACCTCCTGTCGGACCGCCTCGGCCGTCAGAGCATCGTGCAAGCGCGCAACGACTGCACGACACTCATCCAGCGCGCCCAGCAGAGCGCCGACCACAAGGCGCAGGTCCGTGAGGTGCTGTCAGCCCGCGAAGTCCCGCTGGACGCAGTTGACCAGGCCCGAAAGTTCTACGACGACCTCGTTCGGTGGCTCGACAACCGCATCGAATCCTTCCTCGACGCCGAACACGAGGGCTGGCGCGCGGACCCGTCAAGCCTCCCCGAGCACGACAGGGAGATTCCGCTTCGGGACCCCGACACGGTCGAACAGGACGAACTGACCGAGTGGGCCGAGCGCAAGGGCTACGAGGGCTCGCTGTGGCGCTCGCTGTCGAAGGTTGGTGCGGCCGTCGAGGACGCTATCGACCAGCTCGGTCTGACCCGCCAGCCGGTGTGTGCCGCTGTCGGCGTGCTGGCCGGGCAGTGGTGGGAGCGCGACCACGCAACGTTCCTCCGGGAGATCGAACTGGAGCATTCGCCGAACCACGGCCAGACCCTCGATGCCGATTACCAGGCCGTCTACACGCCGGGACTGCTGTGTTACAACTGCATGCCAGCGACAGCCCTGCGTAACGTCTTCGACGACCTCGGCGGCGGTATCCTGATGAGCGCGACGCTGGAGCCGCTGGACGTGTTCACCCGCGTGTCGGGGCTGGACTCGATGGCCGAGACGGGCTCGACGGCCCCCGACGAGCAATCCGGCGACGGACGGCCGGTCCGGTCGACGACCTACGACCTGCCGTTCCCGCCTGAGAACCGGGCGTCGTACCTCGTCGACGCGACACCGTTTACCGCACGCAACCGCGGCGACCCCGGAACGATGCGGCCGCTCGGCGACAACTGGAATCCAACGCGAGACGAGTACGCACAGGCGCTACGCGCGCTGGCCCGCTCACCGGGCAACGTCATGGTGGCGATGCCAAACTACCGGGAGGCGCGCTGGGCCGGCGCATACCTGCAAGACGCCGTCGAGAAGCCGGTCCTCGTGGACGAGTCATCGAGCAACGAGGAGACCGAACGGCTGAAACGCGAGTTCTTCAGCGGCGATGGAAAAGTCATGGTCACATCGACTCGCGGGACGCTGACCGAGGGCGTCGACTACGACGGCGAGAAGCTCTCGACCTGCGCGGTCGTCGGCATCCCGCTGGTGAACATCGGGTCGCCACGTGTCCGGGGTGTCCAGCGCGCATACGGTGACGCCTTCGGCGAGGACAACGCCTTCGAGTATGCCCTGACAGTTCCGGCTGTGCGGCGCGCGCGCCAGGCCATCGGCCGCGTCATCCGTGGCGTTGACGAGGTCGGGGTGCGGGCGCTGGTCGGCCGACGGTACACGCCGGACGCGCGGCATTCGGTGTCTCCGTACCTGCCCGCCGGCGAGCGCGAGGAGTTCACCCGGATGACGCCGGATTTCCTCGCGAGCCAACTGGATTCGTTCTGGGCCGACCACCGTGCCGATTAACCGGAATATTTCGTTGGCAGCGGAAGGCATATACATCGTGGAACGAGTGTACCTATAGATGCCCGAGTGTCAGAACTGCGGTGAATTTGTAACCGAGCAGTACGTACGGGTTTTTACACCAGAAGCCGTCGAAGGCCATGGCCCCCGGGTCTGTCCAAACTGTGAGGACAAACTCCGGGACGGCGCGGATGTCCGTGAAGCGCGGTCCTCGAGACAGTAGGACAACTCCTTTTCGGGAAGTACTCAAGGCCAGACAAGCGTAGCTTCTGGCATGAGCGAACTCGACGTCGAAGCGGTCGACGATATTAATGCACCCGCAGGAATCGATGCGGCGGAGTACGTCCTCTACGGCGGAAAAGGCGGTGTCGGCAAGACAACGTGTGCTGCGGCCACCGCGCTGGCCTCCGCGCGCGACGACACGGCGACGCTCGTCGTCTCTACGGACCCTGCCCACTCCCTGTCGGACACGCTGGATGCGGATATCCCGGCGACACCGACGCGCATCCGCGAAGACATCCCGCTGTACGCGGCTGAAATCGACCCGGAGGCCGCCGTCGGCGAGGGACCGCTCGGTGTCGAGGAGGACGCACTGGGTGGCGTGGGCGAACTGCTCGGCGGCGACGGGATGTTTGGCGGAGGTGCAGGCGGTGCAGCGGGCGCAGGTCAGGCCGAGGACCCGATCGGCGGTGAGGAGGGGCTTCTCGGCGGGTCGATGCCCGGAGCCGACGAGGCTGCGGCGCTCCGCCTCCTGCTGGATTACGTCGACGACGACCGCTTCGACCGCGTCGTCATCGACACCGCCCCGACCGGCCACACCCTCCGGCTACTGGAACTCCCTGAGACGATGGACTCAATGGTCGGGAAGATTCTGCAACTCCGCGAGCGGTTTTCGGGGATGATGGACAACCTCACCGGCATGTTCGGCGATAATCAGGACGTCGACGCCGAGGCCGGTATCGAGGACCTACAGGAGTTGTCGGACCGGATCGAGCATCTGCGGTCGATTCTGCAGGACCCACAAAAGACGGACTTCCGAATCGTGATGGTGCCCGAGGAACTGTCCGTTGTCGAATCCGAGCGTCTGCTCGCCCAACTCGGCGAGTTCAACATCCCCGTCAGCACCGTCGTCGTCAATCGAGTGATGCAAGACCCGAGCGAGGTGCTTGGCGAGGACGTGGACATCGCCGGCCCGAACCACGCCGACTGCGAGTTCTGCGCGCGGCGCTGGCAGGTACAGCAAGACGCGCTGGCCCGGTCACAGGACATGTTCCGCGGCCACGACGTACGCCGTGTGCCGCTGTTCGCCGAAGAAGTGCGCGGCGAGCGACTGCTGTCGGTTGTGGCGGCCTGTCTGGACTAAACTGAGCGGGGCGGTGATTAGCGTGTCAGCTTCCGGATGACACCGAACGCTGCGTCGCGCCACCGCGCCGGCAAGTAATCGAGCATAAGCAGTAGCTGTGCGCCCTGTCCGACCGGATACCGCGGTTCAGGGTCGCTGGCGTTGGCAGCGTCACGGATAGTCAGCGCAACTGTCCCAGGCGTGACAGAGAGCGCGTCCTGAATGCCGACGAGGTTCGAATCCTCGTGGGCTTGATACAGCCAGTCGTACGCGCCGGACGTATCAAGGTCATCGAGTTCCTCGTCGGCGCGGTTGTCGAAGTTGGTCTCAACCGGCCCGGGTTCGACGAGCACCACGTCGATGCCGAACTCCTCGACCTCCATCCGGAGCGCGTCACTGAGTCCCTCCAGCGCGAACTTCGAGGCGGCGTAGCTACCCTGATTGGGGAAGGCGATACGGCCCGCGACGCTGGAGACGTTCACGATGGTTCCGTTCTCGCGAGCCCGCATGTGCGGGAGCGCTTCACGGATGAGTCGGTGCGGGCCGTAGAGGTTCACGTCAAACTGGTCGTGCAGGTCCGCCGTCGACACATCCTCAACCGCGCCGAACTGCGCATAGCCGGCGTTGTTTATCAGGCAGTCGAGTCGCCCTTCGGACTCGATAAGCGCCTCAACGACCCGCTCGCACTCCCGCGGGTTCGTCACGTCAAGCTCAGCGGTTTTACAGCCTGCATCTTCGAGGTCTTCGATGTCCGATTCCTCGCGGGCGGTCGCCCAGACAGTCCAGTCGTCGGCCAGGAACGCCTCGGCACTCGCCCGCCCGATACCCGAGGACGCCCCCGTAATCAGCACCGTCTTCGCCATGTGTTGGCCGGGAGAACACACCCCGGGAAGTTATACTGTCGGTTATCCGAACGAGCTACTCGACGGTTGCCTTTGCCTCGTCGGCGTAGCTGTCGGCCAGCCGGGTCGGCTCGGGGAGCTTGTAGCCGTCGGCAGTAGCTTCGACGATATCCGCCGCCGTGCTTGCGCTGACGCGATGGCCGGGGCTGACGATGAGCGGGTTGATGTGCCGATTCGGTGAGTCGTACTGGCGCGTCTGGAGTGCGTGGCCAATTACTGTCCCGTCGGGGCAGGTCTCGACGCTGTCGTCGGCTGTAATCGGAATCCGCGTCCCTTCCGGGTATCTCTCGTCGAGGGACTGCTCCGGTGTGCCACAGAGGAGGTTCTTTGCGACGCCGACGGCCGGCACGTCCAGCGTGACGCCGATGTGTGTCGCCAGCCCGGCTTCCCGGAAGTGGATGCGGCCACTCCCGTCCACAAGTACCACGTCGGGGTCGGCCTCTAGCTCCGCAAACGCGGCCAGAATTGCGCCGCCCTCACGGAACGACAGCAGGCCAGGAATGTACGGAATCTCGGTGCGTTCGACGGCGCTGACTCGCTCGATGACCTCACCGTTCTGTAGCACGACAATCGCCGAGACGGCCTTGTCGTCGACGAACGCTTGGTCGACGCCAGCGATGAATGGCGGCTCCGTTCGGTCGTCGGCGCTGGTGCTCAGTGTCGTCTGGTCGACGTCCGGTGCATCTCCGGTGCGCGTGATCGCCTCGGGCAAAACGTCCATCTCGTCCTCGAACCGCGCCGCCGCCGCGATATCACGTTGCAACTCCTCCATCTCAGTCTGCGAGAGCGACGGGTCGGGAACGAATTCGGGGCGAACCGGGTGCACCGTCATGGACGACGCCGGCCCGGACCGCCGGGACCGCCCGGTCCACCAGGGCCGCCGGGGCCGCCGCCACCGCCGAACTGTATCTGGCCGGGCATCCGGGTCTGGCCCTTGATTTTCTGGCCGTACCAGAGCCCGATGATGAGGCCGATAAGATGGGCGAGATGCGCGATGTTGCCACCAAGCAGGCCGGCCCCCATCGGATTGAGCGACCCGAAGATGCTCAACAGGAAGTAGAAGCCGGTGATCGCCCAGATCGGGACGGGAATCAGGAAGTACAGGTAGACGCGGAGGTCCGGTTTCAGGACCGTCAGGAACGCCATGATCGCCAGCGCCGCGCCACTGGCTCCGAGGACACCAGCAGACGTTCCCTGCACCGTCTGGATTGCGATCTGTCCGAGGCCTGCCAGCGCGCCGGACACGAGGAAGAAGATCGCGAACTTCTTCGACCCGATCTGCTGCTCGACGAGTCGGCCGAAGAAGTAGATGATAATCCCGTTTCCGAAGATGTGATAGAATCCGAAGGGGGCGTGTGAGAACACGGACGTAACCCAGGTCCAGATGTACTCAGGGTTGTTCGGATGGAGAACGAACAGCGTCTGGAACGCTTCGCGGCCAAGCGAGAGGATAACAATATGTTCGAGAATGAACACAATTCCCATAATCGCCAGGAACAGATACGTGACGTTCCCCCGGAAGTACGCCAGCGGCCCCCCGGGCCCGGTGTCGATACCGAACCGGTCGGCGACACCGCCGCTCCCTGATGTCTGGCCAGTATTTACACTCTCGTCGAACCCGCTGTCGAACACGCCGCCCGGATCGCTCCAGTTGTCCAGTCCGGGGCAATCGTGGGCCTCGGGAAGCCGGTGTTCCGCACAGTAGGTCCCCCCACAGTGCCCACACTGGTACGGCATGTTCTCCTGCTTTCCACAGGCATCGCACTCCGACATTATACTACGGTAGGAGTGGACGGTGGAAAGGGATTGTGCTTATACTGTCGGCTGTTCGTCTGTGACAACTCTCGCCTTCGTGAGAGAGCTGATATCTCGTAACAGGGACAGTCAACAGCAGGACAGTGGACCGGCCACCGATCGATTATCGCGTAGCTGAGAAGTACCCTGCAAAACCGTACGAGCCAGCGAGCAGCACACAGCAGTCAAACGGCGATTCACTCGCCAATATCGGGGTTGGTTTCAGCGTCTCGAAGCACACCGATCCACGCCGGTTCGCCATCGTACTCGATGGACCCGCCGGAGACCTCGATGGTCCGCGTTTCGCCGTTGGCCTGTCGGCCCTCAAACTTCGAATGGAACGTATCGAGCTCGTCTGAGTCCGCTGCTCGGAGTGACTCGGGAAGTCGGTCGCTGTCGCCCTCTGCCGTGAGGAGAGCCGGGGATTCGTCGATGAGTTCACTCTGGTCATAGCTGAAAATGTCGGCCAGCTTCTGGTTCACGTAGACAAACGTCCCGTCCTGAATGATACAGACGCCCGCCAGCTCCTGTTCGACGAGCCGTTGATACCACGAGAGGGCGTTCCAGAACCGCTGCTCGGTTCGATGTTGCTCGACGGCATTTTCGATTCGGTTGGCGAGAACATCGTATGTGTCTGACCGCCCTCCCTTCTGCATGTAGTCCGTAACGCCCGACGCGATTGCCTCGCTCGCGATCTCTTCGCTACCTTTGCCAGTGAACAGAATAAATGGGATATCCTGATACTGCTCGCGGACGAGTTCCAGAAACTCCAGCCCATCGGTGTTTGGCATATCGTAATCGCTGACGATACAGTCGACCTGCTCTGTCCGGAGGAAATCGAGCGCGGCAACGGCGCTGGTCTTCGTCACGACATCGAAGTCGTCGTTGATCCGTTCGAGATACACCTCGACCAGTTCACCCACCTGTGGGTCGTCGTCGACGTGCAACACGGTACACTGCTGGGACTGCTCGACTTTCGCCAGCGGAATCGGGACCTCTGCCCGCATCTCCTCGCGTCGGTCTACTGATTCAGTCCGGAGAAGCGGTGTATGCCGCGTTGCCACGCGTCGGCTCCCGCTGATGGCTGCACTGGAGAGCTCCACTGTCTTGTCTCCGAGCCGCCACTGTTCCTCAGAAGCCATCTTTCCCCCCGGTGCTGCC
>NZ_JAAOHT010000080.1:0-16583 GCF_011440255.1 Haloarcula sp. JP-Z28
TCATACTATGAGTACGAATTTTCGATTCGCGCGGATTTGGCACAGGAAGTACTTCAAGAGGACGAGCGGTTAGCGGAGTTGTTTGCTACAGACGAGACATCGACGACGTTAGACTCGTTCTGATTCTATCGTATTCCGGATTAACCAACAACAAGATCGGCTACAATTGGTTGTTGGCTAATACTCATTTTGAAACGAAGAATATCATAGGCATGGCCAACGGGATTGAGTTACTCGGTTTTCCGGAGTTGTCCATTGGCCTCGTAGATCCAGCCACAGTCAAGAAGCCGATCGACTGCGTATACAGCATCAGCGTGCTCTTCAATATTCTCGGACTCAGCCAGAAGGAACTCATGCGCTTCAGTCCTAGCGAGTTCGTCAGTACCTGAGGTATACGCTCTCTCGAGCGTCTGGTAGGCACTTTGAACCCAGTCTGGGAGCGGGGGTTGGCCTGTGTGTTTCATAGCTACAGTCCGTCAACTATCACTATCATTGAGAGCCTGCAACTTTACTTCCCCGGAGGGTTGGATATGCAATTCTGATTTCGAGGCTGAGATACTCTGAAGTACGCCGCCGCCTTCGGTGAAGCACGAAACGTTCGCACGAAGAGTGCCACCGGCGAGCATGGCGACGAGGACTGGATCGGGATCGTTCCCACTGACGACGACCCCGACCCGACCTTCGCCGTTCTCAACGAGCGGTTCTTCCGTGAGTAGGCCCGCCACCTCTCCGGCGATCGGGGACTCCAGCAGAACACGGTCCAGACCTACTACGCGTATATCTTGGCGTGGTGTGGCTGGTGTGTGAACGAGGGGTATCTCGAAGCATACTACGCCTAGCGGGCGACCGCAACCGCACCGCTTCCCGAAGACGTCGGCCGCAAGCCCGGCGATCAGCAGACCTGGACGTCATAATAGCGCCACACACTCACTCGTCACCTTGATGAGCAAGCACGTGAAGTCATCGAGTCAGTTCTACTCAACCAACAACCTGCTTCCGAAGAGCGATTATATTATTTAGAGCGTTTCGTCTATTAATTACTTGGCTTGTATTGACCGCTACCGGGTCAGAATGTATCAAATATTGAGGGTTTTACCTATGGAAACGCTGCTACCTAGACAAACCACCGTTTTCGACAAAATAGTTGCGCTGTCCTGTACTCTGCTGTTCTCCCGTCCGGCAGGCGGTCGATATCTTCAGGCGGTGCGGTCGCGGTCTGGCGATAGCTGTTGCTAACGCTGGCCCCGACCGGCCACTAAGGGCCGCCCGCCCGGCGGCCCTCGGTTCCCTCCTGTATGAACTCACATCAGGCGGGTTGTATACTTCGCCCCGGTCTAGCATGTGGTAGATCGACACCAGCATTTTCCGAGCGCAGGCGACGATTGCCTTCTGTGAGTTCTTCCGGCTAGCTAGCCGCTCATAGAAGCGGCTCAGGTCCTCATCGTTACAGGTGTGAACTGCTGTGTTTGTAGCCTGGACGAGCAACTACCGGACACGACCCGATCCACGTTTCGAAATACTCCCTTCGATCCGCGAGTCTAGAACGCGAACCTCTTCGACGATCTCCCCAGCCTCATCCATTACTGCCACCTGTGCGTACCGTTTGTGGACATCAATTCCGAGGTATATGGTTTGTTCACCCGGGACGCCAGTGCGTGAAGCAGAGATTCACCTATTCGGGCTTTCCCGGATGCCGGGGGGCCGCGGCATCCGGGCTGTAACGCCCATGACTCGGCTTCTTTCGCACACGGACCAGTCAACAGAACGTGCTCTGTGGCACAGAAATCCTCTCGGTCTCTTGCGCCCCATATATTGTTTCACGCTCTCTTAGGGTAGCAGCGTTTCCATCAAGTCAACAGAGCCATTTGGGCCCAAATTATCCCAACTTGATAATCATGCTCAAAAGAAATCTCAGAAGGAGCTATATTTGAGACTTTTAACACTATAATCCGCTATTCTAGACTCAAGTTTGGAAAACCTCCTGTATTTATAACCATCTTTTTATTTATGTGGTTATATAAGGGACAACATATATCTAAATATAAATCTCTCTATCGAGGATTCGTTTATTATTAGCGTGTGTTTATAACAATTGTACGCCTGTTATCTATGTGTATCCGGTTCCCGAACCGGGGTGACTCCGAAATGATTACGCAAGTCAGTTTAGTATTCGATACCACGTTCAAAATGCTCGAACGTTATCTTCGGAGCAGTCATGAACGACTGCTCATATTGATATTGACTTCGATGACGTTTGCTGAGTTAACGACTTTTTCCGGGAGCGTTTCCTCGAAGCGTTCCTCTTGAAGGACACTTGTTGGTCCAGAGACACTCAGTGATCCGAGTACACCGCCGTCGGGTGTCCGGATCGGTGCCCCTATCGCCCGGAATCCTTCGATCTCTTCCTCATCATTATATGCATACCCGCGTTCGTGGATCGTTGTCAACTCTTCGAATAGCGCATCGGGGTCGGTTACGGTATTCGAAGTCCGCTCGGGTAGTCCATGACGGTCAATTATCTCATTGACGCGCTGTTTGGGGAGAAAGGCCAGTATCGCCTTCCCCGAAGCGGTATAGTGCAACCGATCTCGCTGTTGGGGTTTTGAGGTCTGGTACTCTCCGCTGACGCTCGTATCGCCTTTCACCTGATAGAGGTTGATAGCACGCCCGCTCTCTTCTGTGACGATGTGGACGTATTGACCTGTTTTATCGGCGAGCTCATCGACCTGTGGCTTTCCGTGGCGATACAGTGGATTCCGACTACGGACGTATTCGCCGAATGCGAACAGTCTGAGCGCGAGCTCGTATTTGCTGTCACGCTTCACGACGAGCCCGTTCTCTACCAGGGTCATCAAGTGGATGTGAGCGGTGCTTTTCGAAATATCGAGTTCAGTCGCGAGTTCTGTCACACCGGCCCCATCTAGCTCTTTGAGTGTCCTCATCACCTGTGAAGCCGTCGAGACGGTCTGCAACGTCCGTGGGCCGTCATCATCACCGGTTTGGGGCATATTTCGGGATTCACACCAGACGGTCTTATATGTTCGCATATGTTGAACATAAGCCCGGCAAATACATTGTATAGTGGGAATATCGACCAAAAGTCACGGCTTCTAGCACTCCTTCTCGGGTATAGTGGACAAAGTGGTACACAGTTGTGAGACACTCTGTTCGCACATATTGAACCGATGACTTCTTTCTTAGAAATTTAAGGATATAGTGTTCTGATTAAGGTCTACTCTTACCTATTGTCTCCTGAGCTAGTTATGACGTATGCATAGGAAGCCTTTTGAATAGGAGGTGGAATTAGCATACTGAAGCGAAAATGAAAGCGAATGTCCAGCATATCGAGCTAGTACTGTGTGATATGGGATCTGCAGACAACTCCAACGGAGTCCAGCGATGACCGAGACCAACGATCTCGATAGCGACGAAGCTCCCACGGGCGAAATAACTGCATCTAATTTCCGATCAGCGGGCTCACGCCGCCAGTTCCTCGCTGCACTCGGCTCAGCCGGTGCCGCCGGGCTGGCTGGCTGTGCGGGCGGATCCGGATCAGATTCGACCGCTGACGGCACGTCAGCCGGAGATGATGGATCACAGACGGGCAGTGGTGGCGACGGGTCGACGCTCACGGCGAACATCTCTCAGCGGCTCGGTACCATCGACCCTGCGAAGGGGACTGATTACGTGCAGGCGATGGCGCTTGTGAATCTGTACGACCCGCTTGTCTTCCCCAATAGCGACGGAGAGATTCAACCACACCTCGCGTCAGACTGGTCGGTTTCATCGGATAGCAAGACGTACACGTTCACTCTGCGGGACGACGTGACGTTCCATAGCGGTAATTCGCTGACCGCTGAAGACGTGAAATTCACGACGGAGCGGTTTCTCGACCTCAATCAGGGATACGCATCATTATTGAGCGATGTTCTCGACAAGGAGAACATCGTTGTCGAGGACGAGCGGACGATTTCGTTCGAACTCAGTCGCTCGTATGCGCCGTTCCTCCCCATCATGGTCCTCGTCTTCGTCGTGGACAAGGACACGGTCATGAACAATCTCGAAGACGGCGACTACGGCGAGCGTGGCGACTACGGGCAGTCGTACATCAATAACAACGACGCCGGGTCCGGTGCCTACCAGCTGGCTGATTTTTCCCGTGGCAACTCGATTACGTTCGCCAAATATGACGACTACTTCAAGCAGTTCCCGGACGGAGCATTCGACGCTGTCGAGGTTCGCATCATCACGGAGAACTCCACTGTACAGACGCTAATGAAAAACGGAGAGCTGGATATGACGGGGCAGTACCAGAACTCCCAGACCTACAATGCCATCAGCGAGATGGAAAACGCACGGGTCGAGAAAATCCCGACGTTTGGGCTGCTGTACAACAAAATTAACACGCAAAAGGCACCGACTGACGACCCAGCGGTTCGCGAGGCCATGGCTTGGGGATTCGATTACGGACAGGTCGTCAACGAGATCCGCCCAGATATGAAGAAGGCCCAGGGACCGCTGCCGCCCACGTGGGGCGCACACAAAGGCGACGTACTGCAGCCGTCCTACGACCCGGAGCGAGCGCGACAGGTTCTGGCCGACGCTGGCTACTCGGAGGGCGAACTCACCATCACGAATACGTTTACTTCCTCATACTCCTTCCAGGAGCGCATCGCGCTCCTGTTCAAAGACAACATGGCGGACATCGGCATCAATGTCGAGCTGAATCCCCAGACGTGGGGCACCATCACGGAGATGGCTACTTCAGTGGAGAACACGCCACACACGAGTCAGGTGTTCTACGTGCCGACGTATCCGTCACCGGATTCGATGTTCTACAATCAGTTCCACTCAGACGCGGCGAACACGTGGATGAGCATGGAACATCTTGACAACCCCGAAGTGGACGCCCTCATTGAGGAAGCGCGCCAGACGCCGGACCGACAGGCCCGCGTCGAAATCTACAAACAGCTCCAGAGCAAGCTTGCGAACCTGTACTGTGATATGCACCTGTACCACACCGTGAAGACAATCGGCTTCCAGAACGATGTCGAAGGACTCACGCTTCGGCCGGCACAGGGCTTCGAATACACGTTCCGAGACCTTCACCAAGTGTAATGCCACGGATAGGCCAGATACTGCGTCGACTCTCAGGGATGACCGTCAGCCTGCTCGGGCTGTCAGTCCTCATATTCGTCATCTCGCGGGTTCTGCCGGGGAACCCTGCCCGGATGGCACTCGGGGCGATGGCCAGCGACGAGCAAGTAGCGGAACTCGCTGCTGAAATGGGACTCAACAAGCCGCTCCCGCTCCAGTATGTTGAGTACATGCGCCGACTCTTTGTCGGCGATTTGGGACAGAGCCTCCAGACGAAAAACTCCGTTGCACATGATCTAGTGATGAAGTTCCCCGCGACGCTCGAACTCATCACGCTCGCGTTCACGTTCATGGTGGTGTTCGGGATTCCACTTGGCATCATCGCCGCGAAACACCACGGCGGGATACTCGACAACGTAACCCGGTTTTTCGCGTTCTCGACGGTGAGCGTCCCGAGCTTCTTCGTCGGCATCGTCTTCCAGCTCGTGTTCGGGTACTTCCTCAACTGGTTCCCGATTACGGGGCGACTCTCCTCGGCGTACAGTGGCGAGGTAGTCCGAACGACTGGCTTCATGCTTGTCGATACGCTCCTGTCGGGATCGATTGCAGCACACGTCGACGCGTGGACGCACATCCTGCTCCCGGCGCTTGCGCTATCGTTTAGCGGGATGGGGCAGATAATCCGTATCACGCGCTCGAGTATGATCGATGTCGAAGGCCAGGACTACATCGAGGCGATGCGCGGCTATGGGCTACCGACGTGGATGATTACGGATAAGTACACGCTGAAGAACGCGTTCGTTCCGACGCTGACTATCCTCGGTCTCCAGTATGCGTGGCTGCTCAGCGGCGCGTTCATTATCGAAATCGTCTACTCGTGGCCGGGCCTCGCGAAGTACGGCGTCCAGTCCGTCCTCACGTCTGACGTGAACGCCGTTGTTGGCGTGACGATGCTTGTCGGCGTCGCATTCGTCGTGGTGAACTTCGCCGTCGACATGCTCACGACCTACATCGATCCGCGAATCGGCCTCGCAGGTGACAGCGCATGAGTATCGATACTCTCTCATTCGATACATCCGGGCTCGATCGAATCGTCTCGCCGGCACGCCGCGAACTGTGGTACCGTTCGTATCGCCGGTTCGCAAACCAGCCGATGAGCGTTATCGGACTCGTAATCGTGGTCGCCATCGCACTCGCTGCCGTGTTCGCCCCGTATATCGCGCCGTATCCGGAGCAAGTGGGCTCGTTTACGGACTTCGCAAACGCCTATCAACCACCGTCCCTCGACCACCCCTTCGGGACTGATAGTGCAGGCCGTGATATCCTCACGCGCATCATATTCGGCTACCGGATCGCGCTGCTACTGGTCGCAGTTGTGCTGGGCCTCGGTGTCCCGGTCGGCGTAATGCTGGGTCTTGTAGCCGGCTATGCAGGCGGGTGGGTCGATACGATCATTATGCGTATCACGGACACGTTCCTCGCGCTCCCACCGCTCGTCCTGGCACTTGCTATCGCGTCAGCCTTCGAGCCGACCCTGGAAGTCGCCATGTTCGCTGTCGCGTCGCTGTGGTGGACGTGGTACGCACGATTGACCCGTGGACTGGCCGCGAGTCTGTCGTCCGAGGAGTACGTGCAAGCCGCAGAACTCGCAGGTGCGAGCACGACGCATATCCTCTTCCGGGAGCTACTGCCGAACTGCCTCTCGCCGCTATTGGTCAAGGCCACGCTTGATGCCGGCATCGTCGTCCTGACGGGCGCATCGCTGTCGTTCATCGGTCTCGGTGTCCAGCCGCCCAGACCGGGACTCGGGACGATGGTCGCAAACGGTACCCAGTATCTCCCCGCCGAGTGGTGGATCAGCATTTTCCCAGGCTTCGCCATCTTCCTCCTCGTGATGGGATTCAATATGCTCGGTGACGGCCTGCGCGACCTCTTTGATGTGGAGGTTGAGCAATGAGCGACGCCGCTCCCCTGCTCTCTGTCCGAGACCTCTCGGTCGGATTTGAGGGCTTCGATGGGTACGCCGACGTTGTGGACGGTGTCGACCTGACGGTCGAACACGGTGAAGTAGTTACCATCGCCGGCGAAACCGGTTGTGGTAAATCCGTGACGACCAAAGCCATCACCGGACTGCTTAACGAACCGCCGGCACGCGTCGACGGAACTGTCGAGTTCGACGGCCAGGACCTCCGTGAACTCCCGGATACCGAGCGACGGGCACTTAATGGTGACCGGATCAGCGTTATCTTCCAGAACCCGCTGTCGAGCCTCAATCCCGTCTTCACTATCGGAGAACAACTCACGGACACAGCGCAGTTCGGCGGTGAAGGGGATACTGGCATCCTGGGATACCTTCGACGACGCTACTCGTCGACGGACCGGTCCGCCGCCCGAGAGCGAGTGCTTGATCTTCTCGAAGAAGTCCGGATGCCTGATCCGGAATCCGTGATGGACAGCTACCCGTCGGAGCTCTCTGGCGGGATGCGACAACGTGCGATAATCGCCCAGGCACTGCTGAACGAACCCGACCTGCTCATCGCCGACGAGCCGGGGTCCGCGCTGGACGTGACCGTCCACGACGAGATTCTCTCGTTGCTCGAAGATCTCATCGCAAAGCGGGACATGAGTATCCTGATGATCACGCACAATTTGGGAGTCGCTCGACAGCTGAGTGACCGCGTCTACATCATGTACGGTGGCCGTATCGCTGAAACCGCACCGACGGCGGAGATATTCGATACGCCACATCACCCGTACACGCAGGGACTGATTGCGTCGATACCTCGGCTCTCTGGCGAGTCGATGGCGGGCGGCATCGGCGGGTCAGTCCCGGAATACACTGACCCACCGATGGGCTGTCGGTTCCATCCACGCTGTCCGTACGCCGATGACAGCTGTCGGTTCAGTGAACCGGCGGATGTCTCGTTTGGCGAGCAGGCCAGGTCCGCCTGTGTCCGCCACGCGGACGGCGACGGAGGGCCAGTACCGACGCTTCAGGAAACGAAACGGCGTCTGTCTGAGAACGAGCCGACGCTGGAGCGGGCGGAGGGTGACCGATGAGCGGACCGGTACTCGAAGTCGAAGATCTGAAAAAACACTTCCCAGCTGAGGGACTGTTCTCGTCTGACCCGCCAGCGAAGGCGGTCGACGGCGTCTCCTTCAGTATCGACGAGGGCGAGACCCTCGGCCTGATCGGGGAATCCGGAAGCGGGAAGTCGACGGTCGCAAAGACGATTATCGACATTCACGAGACGACTGACGGTCTCATCCGGTTCAACGGACAGGATATCACTAATCCGATTCGACAGCAACTGGCCGAGATGCGCTCGGAGATTCAGCTCGTCTTCCAGGACCCGACATCCTGCCTGAACCCGCGTCGGACGATTCGGAAGTCGCTGTTGGTCCCGCTGAAAGCTACTGGGGTTCCGCGGTCGGAGCGTGAACAGCGCGTTCGGCAGATGCTCGAACGGGTCGGGCTCAATGACGAGTACCTGTACAAGTACCCCCACGAACTGAGTGGTGGGCAGAAACAGCGGGTGAATATCGCCCGTGCGCTGGCCGTCGAGCCGTCCCTGCTATTACTCGACGAACCGACCAGTGCGCTTGACGTGAGTGTGCAAGCGAAAATCATCTCGCTGCTTGAGGACATCCAGACTGAATTCGACCTCACCTACCTCTTCATCACGCATGACCTCTCGCTCGTGCGGAACTTCGCGGACGAAACGGCCGTCATGTATCTCGGTGAGATACAGGAGCAGGGCCCGACCGACCGTATCTTCGAGAATCCTCGGCATCCCTATACACGGTCGCTTCTGTCGTCTATCCCGGTCACCTCTCAACAAGAGGAAGCGTACAAACCGGACAGCGAGTCGCTGGACGGCGAGGTACCCGGCGCGCGGAACATGCCGTCGGGATGTCGGCTCCACCCGCGGTGTCCGCACGCAACCGAAGACTGTGCCATGAGACATCCAGAGCAATACGACGTACAAGACCGTGACGTTCGGTGTATCGCATACGAAGACGGAGCGGAGGGGTTCGAACGACTCCGTGGTCGGCGACCGGTCGGGAGTGAGTCCGATGGCAGCTGACCTCCGTGTCGTTGGCGGGACGCTCGCCACGGCGCAAGGAACCGTTGACGCGGGGTTCGCTGTCGAGGACGGAGCCATTGTTGCCGTCGGCAACGAACGGCATCTCCCCGATGCGGATGACACGCTGGACGTGTCGGGAAAGATGGTGCTGCCGGGTGTCGTCGATCCGCATGTCCACATAAACGGCTTCAACTCTATCGACACCTACGAGACCGGGACGGCCGCGGCGGCCCGCGGCGGCGTCACCACGGTTATCAATTTCGCGTGGCAGACGTGGACCGGCGAGCGCGAACGCGACGCAGATGACTCAGTATGGGCCGACAGCGGGTCGCTCCTTGACGCCATTAACCGCCAGAAAGAGAGTGCGTCGGCGGCGTACGTCGACTACGGCCTGCATGCTACGGTGACCGCCGAGGACCGTTCTGTCTTCGAGGAGTTCGAAGCGGTCGTCGAAGCGGGTGTTCCGTCGTTCAAGTTCTTCACCGTCTACGATGTCGGGGTCTCCAACGGGTTCCTTAGACTCGCGTTCGACCGGCTTGCGGACCTTGATGCGGTTGCCGTCCTCCATACGGAAGACGACTCGGTCTGTCAGGCACTGACCGACGAACAGCGCTGCAGCGGACGCGGACAGCCAACAGCCTATCCAGAGACACGCCCCGACTACGCGGAGGCGATGGCGTTGTCAGATGCAGTCACACTGGCGACTGAGACTGACTGCAAATACTACGGTATCCACACCACCTCGCGGGCGGCCGTAGACGAACTCGCGGCGGCGCGTGAGGACGGAACGCGGGTCCGCGGCGAAACGTGTCCGCACTTCACGACCCTCACCGAGGACGCCTACGCAGAACAGGGCACGATGGCGCTCCAGTCTCCTCCGCTCCGAACTGCGGACGACGTTGAGGCGATGTTTGAATCGCTCCGGGATGGCACGCTTGATGTCGTATCGACGGACCACGTCGCGTCAACGCGGACTGAAAAGACGGTCGAGAACTGGTGGGACTGTCCGTTCGGCGTAAACAGCCTCCAGACAGCCCTCCCGGTGTTTCACGACGAAGCGGTCAACCGCCGCGGGCTCCCATATTCGTTCCTCGTTCGGGTGCTATCGAGGAACCCCGCAGAGACGTTCGGCCTGCCACAGAAAGGGCGGCTCGCCGTCGGCGCGGACGCCGACTTCGTCGTGTTCGATCCGTCAGAGTCCTATGAGATTTCGGCCACAGACAACGCCTCTCTGGCGGACTACTCGATATACGAGGGGCGAGAGGTGACCGGCAAAGTCATCCAGACGTATCTCGGGGGACAACTCATCGCGGACGATGCCGGCGTCATCGGGCGACCCCGCGGTGAGTTCCTCGCCCGTGACTCCCCAACATGGGACCCACAGGGAGGGATGGAGTAGTGGACGCTGCAATCGACATCGATGCCGATTCGCTCCGAACGGACATCGAGCGTACTGGTGAGTTCGGCAGCGTCGAAACCGAAACCGGGCGTGGACGGACCGCACTTCCGGCAGACGAGGCTAACGCGCGGGCAAGAGAGTATCTCACCGATCGGATGGAGGAACTCGGCCTCGACGTTCGAGTCGACGCTGTCGGCAACATCGCTGGTCGCTGGACGCCGCCGACGTGTGACTCGACGGTCGCGCCCGTCGTGGCGGGGAGCCACCTCGACTCCGTACCCAGAGGAGGTATCTTCGACGGTCCGCTCGGCGTCTACGCCGCGCTCGAAGCGGTCCGAGCCGTCCGGAAC
Source organism: Haloarcula sp. JP-Z28 (assembly GCF_011440255.1). NCBI lineage: Archaea > Methanobacteriati > Methanobacteriota > Halobacteria > Halobacteriales > Haloarculaceae > Haloarcula > Haloarcula sp. JP-Z28. The sequence goes on from NZ_JAAOHT010000080.1 coordinate 10,935, forward strand.
AGTGATGTCGTCGTCGATCGACCGCTTGAAGTCGTCTCTTTCACCGGTGAGGAGGGGACGCGGTTCGCTGACGGCGTTCTCGGCTCCTCCGTCGCTGCCGGAGACCTTTCGGTCGAGGACGCCTTGGAACTCTCTGACGGATGCGTCTCGCTCGAAACGGCACTTGAGGACGCCGGGTTTTGCGGGACAGGACGCCTCGATGCGAGCGAATGGCACGCCTGGGTCGAACTTCACATCGAACAGGGGGGGCACCTCGAAGAGACAGGGGTTCCTCTGGGTATCGTGACCGATATCACCGGTACCACGCGGGGACACGTCACTATTGACGGGAGCGCTGACCACTCAGGGACGACGAGCATGCAGGCTCGTCGTGACGCACTCGTCGCGGCGAGCGAACTTGTCATCGATATCGAGAAGACTGCGAACAAGATCGCCGCCACAGGGACGGGAACAGCGGTCGGAACGGTCGGCCGCCTCAACCCAAAACCGAACGCGGTCAACGTTGTTCCCGGGAGCGTGTCGATGCAGCTCGACCTTCGCTCTATCGAACAATTGGAAATTGCCCGTCAGGTCCGGGCTGTCGAGAACTCGCTCGACGAACTGGAACGCGAACGCGGTGTCGACACGTCACTCGACATCCCATATGACATCGCTCCGACCCGCCTCTCCGAGCGCGTCCGGGACGCCGTCGAAACAGCCGCATCCCGGCGTGGCGTCGAGACCTGCACACTCCATTCGGGGGCAGGCCACGACACGATGCAGGTCGCCAATGTGACTGATGCAGCGTTGCTGTTCGCCCCGTCCACGGGCGGCTATTCACACTCACCGAAAGAGTGGGCGGATTGGTCAGACTGTGCTGTGGCAACGCAAGTTCTCGCCGACAGTCTGGCACTACTAGCATCGAACACTGACCGACACGATACACACCAATGATCGAAATTCAGACCAACGGCACGACGTACACAGCCGAACTGCACGAAGAACGAGCCCCAGAAACCGTCGCAGCGTTCCGGGAGATGCTCCCGCTGCGCACGGAGTTGATGCACGTCCGCTGGAGCGGCATCGCGACGTGGATCAATATCGACGATGTTGACCTTCCGGAACTGCCTCGGGAAAACCACACGACATATCCATCGCGTGGCGATCTCCTGTTCTATCCAGGATATCGGAACGACGCGGAGATACTGCTTCCCTGTGGGCCCACCTGCTTCAAGAGCCAGGCCGGTGAGCTAGCGGGAAATCACTTCGCGACAGTCGACGCGAGCGCCGAGACGCTTCGTGAACTCGAGCAGACGACGCTACGCGATGGCATTCAGGCGGTCGAAATCAGAGAGAAAGAGTGATGACAGATATCGCCGTTCTCCAGCAGAAGTTCACGAGCTGGACCCAAGGCGTACGTGACAGGATTCATAACGCACTCCCGGAGAAAGACGTAGAATTCGCCTGAAGGGCCGCGCCTGCTCATCGAGACCGAGATCACGACGGGCTATCAAATTGATCCGGAAGCCGTCTGAGAATCCGCATTGCTGGAAATCTTCGTATACATATTCGCAGGGATGGACCTTCCCCCTCGGCATATGCTTGAATCGGAGGCTGTGGCGGTCACCAGCGCCTCTGTGGTCATCGGTCACAACATCGCCGAACACGGTGACGGGAAGAATCACGGACCTAGTTGTCGGAGACTCGCCAGACTCTATTGTTTCCACTATGATCACGCTTGCTGCAGAAGCGGAAACACCTGCCTGCTTTTCGATCGTCTATCAGCGACATTAGAAACTCTGTGAGTTCTAGGAACGAGAGCCACGTACTGCCCGCTGGATGCGTAGTTTCTTCTCTGATTTCGAGATCCCCAATATCACACTCTCAGATATAGAATATCGTGGCCAGGACTGGGCACCTATCGTGAACATGAACTCAATCTCGATATAGCGACTGTCGTCAATGCTTTCCAGACGATTATTAGTGAGTTCGGGATCTATCAGAGTATCACCGAATACCTGTCTGACTCCGGTGAGGAGTTTGTCACGATGTGACGGCGATAACGAACAATCCACCATCTTCAGAGAATCGTATCTCGAATTGGCGGTGCGACGTACTGACTCCTGATCTTCTCATACTTCGTCTCTATTGCCTAGTTGTCTGGTTGAATAAATTAATTGAACCAGCTGGTTGAAACAGTCAGTTAAACTGGCTAGTCGAAGCGTACAATTGAATCTATTGTATGAAGCAATTGGTTTAACCAATTAATTGAACAGACTGGTTAAATCAATAGATTATTTGAACTTGGGGCTACAACGGGTGCCTATGCTCTCATACAGTACCTACAGCGAAGCCGGTGGCGTCGGCAAGACGACGACGGCCGCGAATCTCGCTGTCGCACACGCACGCGCCGGTCTCAAGCCCTTGATCGTCCCACTGGACCCGCAAGAAGGCAACCTGTCGCGTCTGTTTGGCGTCGATGAGGACCGCTCGAAAGACGTCGACCATCTTGCTCGACATATGATTAACCGATCGAAAGGAGACTTTGAAGACCTCATCGTGACCGCCGAACACGGTGTGGACATTATTCCTGAGCACAACCAACTCGCCGATCTCGGCGATTGGCTCCGCCGCGAGCAGGATCAGGCCGCGGCTGTCGGGGATGCGTTCAATATCCACGCTGCACTTCTCAGTACTCTCGCTGACGCCGGCGTCCGTGATGAGTACGACGTACTGATTTGTGACCCGCCGGCGACGGAGGGCCCACATCTCCACAACGCTATTAACGCCACACGGTCGCTGGTTATTCCAATTGAACCGAGCGCCAAAGGCCAGGCCGCTGTTGAAGGCCTCGAACAACTTGTCGCTGGGCTCGAAGACACGCTGGAAATCGACGTGGGTGTGCTGGCTGCCGTTCCGATCGGCGTCAAGGGGACAAACGACCAGAAGCGCATCCTCAGCGAGATTCCTTACTCAACGCCAGAAACCTTCGGTGACCGAACCTCGCTGATGGAAGGCTCGTGGGCACAGCAGTGTTCAGCGTTTACCTACGTCCGCGACCACCGCAACCGTCGCCGTGACTACGAGCTCGAAACGCTGGCGCAGTATGACCGACTGGCTCGGTATCTCGAAGCGCAAGCCGGAGTTGAGGCTCCGAATCCCCCAGAACCTGGCGCTATCGAGGAGGTGGCCTAAATGGCGGGCATGAAAGAAGGGCCAGGCGAAGACCCCTTCGCCGAAGACACGACCGATGACCAGGCCGATTCAGCGCCGGACGCCGATCCCAAGACGGCTCTTGAGTCTGACTCTGAACCGGATCACGACACCACTGACACCATGAGCACAAACGACATTCCGTACGTAATCCGCCGTCAGACCGTCAAAGAAGACCGAGACAACGAACACGTTGCATTTCTTCGCGACGAGTACGCCGAACTGGAAGACCAAATCAGAGCTGACGTGGCCGATGAACTCGACATGCGGTCGAAGGATGTCTCGGTGACAGACCTCCGTGAAGCGTTCGTTGAACTCGCGGCAGAGAACCCAGATGCTGTGGCTGGAATACTGGAGAGTTGGGGCTACGAGCATCTGAAATAAACCGAACCGCCAGTTTTCGCCGGTCTGACCCTCTATAGAGCCAATTCCTGTCAGAAAGAATCTATGCCAGTAGTTGAGACTGGCCCTCTCAATGCATACGATATGAGATTCAGGGGAATCTCATCATGATAAACTGTTAATTCTGAATGCGTGTTGACTACTGAGAGATCTATCAGCGGGTTCATTACTGTTTTTGCAACTCTGAGCCAAATTTAACCATCCCATCAAATAGAAAACATTCATCTCAGCCATGTCCGTGCAATGAATGTGAAACGGCACCCGGCGGGATCAGCACGTTGCCCTACTGTCCGAAGTGACAGGCCCCACCCCACTCCGGGGACAGGCGGACCAGTATCGGTCACAAGCTGGATCCGCGCGGGTTGAAGACCACTTACGAGTAGGCGGCCAACAGAACATGACTGAGGCCCCACAGCGTACGACGTCGGGATCGATCGGTGAGATAGAACCGGGGGTTCTGGCCATCCTTAGTGGGGTAACGACGGGACTGATTGGAGCGGTCGCGTACTTTCTTGTCCCTCTGGTGACCAGCGAGTACGTCAATACCGGCGGTCGTGACTCTCTTGAGATTACCTACTACATTTTGGAGTCCTTTTTTGAGCAGTCGCTTTTCTATCACGTTGGCGTTCTGGTCCTCGTGCCGCTCGTGATAACGGCACTAACACTGTCACTCGCCCGCCGAGGTGGACACGCCGGTCGATCGACGGACGTGGCTGTCATCACCACGGTCATCGTCGGCCCATTCGTAACAGTTTGGCTTGGGGCAGCTATCGCTTGGGGTGCCATCGTGGTTCAGTCTCCGGCGATCGCGCTCCTAGATATCATATTCGCCCTCCCCATCGCGGTTATTCTATCGGCGTGTGTCGCCATCGTTACAGCGGTCAGTGCGGTCGGCGGCTACGTGTTGGTCAAACGGTTCAGACCCTGACCTCCGGATTAGTTGCAGGCTGGGGTGCCGTCTCGTCACAGGTACCGGTGGGAGGGCGGGACAGTTGGCGCATCATGTTTCGCAGTACCGAATCAGATCTCTGTCTTGAACGGTTTTGGCCTGTAGTAAACATCTACGGTCAGTGCTTCGGGGGGAGTGCAGCTGAATCACCCGTAAAATGGTGCTTTCGTATTGACCGCAAGTAAATTAGAAGTGTTATTGGGTGTTTTAACAGAGCGAATTTTGGACAGTTCACGTATTACAGCACCACTAAACCCGCTGTTATCTCAACTCCTCTTAAGATAGATTGATATAGCTGTATAGACTTTATCAGACACAGAAAGCCCGAATATTCACGAACAGAGTGCCTGAGACGGCGATATTCTGGTTTTGTAGATAGGTTTGTATTAATGCAATAAGCACCACCAGTTTTACCCGGACCGCCGCTGTACGGGAAGCATGGATCGGCTTCCGCCTGAGTACGACGCTACTCCCGGGGGCGACGCCCTCGAAGCAGCAATCGAGAAACGGCTGGTCGATATCGACTCCGGACGCTACCGAACAAACGTCGCGAGCGTGCTGCGGAAATTCGCCGCGTGGGCACGAGATCAACACGATATCACCAGCCCCGAGGAGATTGACGATGATCTCTGCCGGCAGTACGCTCGTGAGCTAGCCCGAGCCGATGATCGGGACGATATCTCACCTGAGACTGCCCGCCGCTACTTCGCCTACGTCCGCTCATTTCTCACGTGGGCTGTCTACGAGGGTCTGGTACCGACGAACCCGGCCAAGACCAACCACGCCGAAGGCCCGCTTCCGACCGACGAGACTGAAACCGACCAACAGTACTGGACGACACGCGACCGCGAAGCCATTTGCGCGACTGCCACCGCCCGCGTCGATGAAGCCGGCGAGAGCGACGACATTGACCGCACGGCGGCCTACCGCGACCAGGCACTCGTCTTCTTACTCGCCTACTCCGGAGCCCGCAGTGCGGAACTCGTCGCCGTCTCCGATGATGAAGAACGGAACGGCCTGCGGTGGCGGCACGTCGACCTCGATGCTGGCACGATGCAAGTGTTCGGCAAGAATCGCACCCGTGAGTCTGCACCCATCCTCGACGA
>NZ_JAAOHT010000081.1:0-16366 GCF_011440255.1 Haloarcula sp. JP-Z28
GACGCCGTGCGAGCGCTCGGCTGGTATCGACAGTTCCGTGAGATTGTCCTGATGTTCGCCATCTCGAACATAGAACCGCTCTGTGAACCACTCTAACCGTGACTCAGCATCTATTCAACACGGCAGATGTATCAGGAATCGTATCTCAACGACACCGACATCAGACCAATGGGAAACGGGTTCCTCGACGGACTGAGTGCCGAGCTAGTCACGCGCGGAATCGATGAGTCGCTTCCAACCGGTGTGTTCACGACGCCAACCCACCCACAAGCGCCCGACGCAGCGGCCGCAATCAGACTGCTCACTGCGCTGAAAGAGAGCCACTCGATCCAGATTGACACTGGTCCACTGGAGAACTTCGCTGCGAACATCGAGGCCCACTATCAGGCACTTGCAGAACGGATGGACGCCGCCGATTCCGACCAGTTCGGTGATGACCGAATGTACATGTGAAGGGTAAAATTTGGCACGAGTGTCCACATTTGCTGGGATTTAAACTATACTAATTCCACATTGTGCGTGAACAATCAAACATTCTGCCGACACATTTTTGAGCCTACAGCGCGTTCTTTTCTTTGATGACCTCCACCGAAATCTACACGACCAGCGCGGTCGACTCAGACCCACCACCACAGACGCGGTCCAAGACCTCGCTGTTCTGTCCCGACTGCGGTCACGAGAGCGCAGTGACTGGCGACTGGACAGCCGAAGCAACCGAGAACAGTTTGTTACTCCGGTGTCCGGACTGTGACACCGTCGTCCAACAGCGGTAGGACCACTACGTAATTACTCCTCATCCTCTGTAGACGAGGAGCCGCCAAGGCTCTCAGCGGGCGGACTCACTTTGATGAACTCAACGGCGAGATACACCACTGAGATAACGGCCAGTATGAGCAAGAAACCCGCTCCTGAAGAACGCTGCAGACTCACACCAACAGTGGCAAGCGTTGCAACGAGCACGGCGGTACACCGGCGAATAGTCTGACGGAGGAGGGCAGTGTCGTCCATATATGCTTCTTCACTGCCAGCAACAAGAACCTTCGAACCTGCGTTCCGTTGCCGGGACCCGCCCTGCTGGCCAGTGATGCCGGAACGAACGTACAGCAGTCTCAGTACTCGTGGACCCCGTCGTCAGTGACAACTGTATCCAGCAGGTGTGTCGGCGTGGCGTCGTAGGCCGGGTTTGCGACCTCGAATCCGTCTGCCGGCTCCCGGAGCACCTCCGACAGTGGCCGAATCTCGTTTTCGAAGGCGAATGCCCCGTCGACGTACTTTGCGGCGGCCCCGACGACCGTCACCGGAACGTCGTTGTCCGCCGCCGCCGTCGCAATCGGATACGTGCCGATGCGGTTGTACAGCGTGTCGTCGACGATGCAGTCCATGCCGACGAGCACGCGGTCGACCTCTGGCATGAAGTGCCCGGCGGCGCTGTCGACGATAAGCGTCACGTCGACCCCGTCCCGGTCGGAAAGGTGGCGCGTCATCTTTCGACCGAGGAAGCGCGGTCGGGACTCCGTAACGTACACCTCGAAGCTGTGGCCGGCTTCGATGGCGTCGTCGATGGCCGCAAGGACGGTCGAGGAGAAGTCATGCGTCAACAGCACGTCGTCATCGGCGATCTCCGACACGGCGCGGGCAGCGGCGCGGTCTTTTGACGACTCCACCGAGTCGATAACGTCGTCGATAGCCTCGTTGGTCAGTTCCTTGGCGGCCGCCACGTCGTCGGGCTCCGCATCCGAGACGGTGTTCACGATCCGGTGCTGGGTCGTATGGAGGGAGGCGTGTGAGGGGTTCGCTCGCCGGAGGGCGCTGCTGTTCCGGTCGAGCGAACGGAGGTAATCCTCGACCGTCGGGTACTCCCTGTCAGTCAGGTCCCGGAGCGCCTGGGCGGCTTTGACTGCGACCACGGAGGAACTGTGGGTCTGCATCTCCGAGATCTCCTCGACAGTCTCGTCTATCATACCGGTGGCTGTGAGTTGAACCGATATGTGTCTTCCCCTCGCCGTCGAACAGCATTTAACGCCGTCTCACATTAGGAGTGATAGACGGCTATGGGACAGTTCAGGACTGAGACAGTCGGGATGACAGAGGGCATCGGCGTCGCCGTCCTCATCGGACTGACGCTACTCGTCACGGCTATTGTCGGGCTGAACGTCCTCGTCATCGAGGACGACGACGGCGGCGGCCCGCAGGCGAATTACAGCTACGACTACATCTCAGATAATCAAGTCCTTATCGTCACACACGAACGCGGCGACGAGTTCAAAGCTGGGAACGTCGACATTCAGGGCCCTGACAATCGGGTTACATGGGCAGAAGTGGCTGGCCGAGACTCGGAGGCAACTGTCGGACCCGGCGATGTTGTGCAATTGAGCAGCGGGAGTGCCTATCAGCAACAGGTGAGGGCACAGGACACAATCACGATCTATCATAACGCGAGCGGGAATCGGACCCAGCTGGACCAGTGGAACGGCACGAACTGACCAGCACGGTCAGCGTTTCAACCCGGCTCAGTCCGCCGAAACGACGCTCTCCCGGTCGCTCTGTGCCGGCCGACCGAACCAGTCATCGAATGAGAGCGGCCCGGCACCCATCGTGAACACCGCCGAGGCCATTCCGAACAGCGTGATGTGTGCGAGTACCGGGTCGTCAGGCAGGCCGAACAGCGTCGTGGTGAACAGGACAAAGGAGACAGCCGCGGCTCCGCGGGTCATGAAGCCGAATATCAGCACTAGGCCGACCAGCATCTCAGTCAGGCCAGCACCGAGCACCCACATGCCAGGGTCGACGGGGACGACGGCGGTGAGATTGTACTTTTCGACGACCAGAAGCGCCTGTCCGGGTTCAGCGAGTTTCTGGAACAGTCCGAGATAGATGAACGTCACACCCATGCCGACTCGGATGATGACTGGGACGTACTCACGATACGTTGCCGTTGTTGTGTCCAGAAACCCCTTGAGATGGTGCACCGGGTCAACGCGACCGTAGTAGGTCCCGTCAGTGCTGGCGACCCGCTGGAGCATATGGTCCGCGCTCGGACGACCACCGCCAAGAATCAACAGTGCCAGAAAGGCCGGCACGTACTCCATGGCGAGCACGACACCGGGGTCAACGCTCAGCGCCCAGCCGAAGGTCACCAGCCCAATCGTCGTGACAATACGGGTCGCAAGTCCGAACAGGAGTGTGAACCCCAGCCCGATAAACAGGATGCGGACGACCGGGCTCGTTGCGGGGTCAAACGTCACCGTCGGGGCGAACAGATACCCCTGAAAACCGGCACCGACGAGTGGCAGCCCCACGCTGAGTCGGAGCATCCACGGGACGAGGTCTGCGTAGCCGACGAGCACGTCCCGAAGGATGACGATGTCTGCAATCGTCGGTCGGACCCAGAGATACGCCGCGAGGCCGCCAGTCACAGCCAGTCCCGAGATGCCGAAAACGGCCGCATTCACCGGGTTCGATAGCACGGATATCGCAAACGCCACTGCATCAAAGGCCTCGCCCGGCCCTTCCGTCACGTAGTCGACGTGTGCCGCCGCAGGTCGCGAAAGGAGCGTGAGCACGAGCGCGACAGTGCCGATAAAACTCGGTATACGCGTGTCCATACCTGAGAATTCGTGCGCTATCTACCTAATCCTGTTCGTCCGGTCCGTGAAACTGGACGCTTAGACACCCCTCTCTGTAGGCGGTGGAATTATATCCACGCCTCCACTACTTATACGGCAGTGAGCGTCAACATCGAGACACAGATCGTCGAACGCGGGGACGACGAACACGTCGACGCGGCGTGGCGGCTCAAGGAAGACATCCGGGAGTCCGACGGCGTTCTTCGGCAGCGACGGGGGTTCTTTCGCGACGCCTACCGACGGTCGACCACCTATCTCTACATCGACCGCTCCAAAGACCGCCTCATCGGCTTCGCCGCGGTTCGACGCGACGGCTACATTCTCTTTCTCGCAGTCGGTGACGAGTACAGGGGTCACGGCTTCGGCAAGCGGCTGGTGGCCCGCGTCGCCGAGGACTACGGCAGCGTGACCTGTCACGCCCGGGCGACAAATCGGGAGGCACTCGGGTTCTACAAACACATCGGCTTCGAGATCACGCGGCGCATCGACAACTACTACGAGGACGGCGGCGACGCCTACTACCTCAAACTCGGCGAGGACTCGATTACGGACAAGCTGTCGAAGTTCCTGCGCGGCTAAGCGAACGCTTTTCAAGGGACCTCCCCAACGAGGTAGCCGATGGAAGAGCGGACCCGAGCGTACCTCCGTGGCCGGTTCGGCGATCACTACCGACAGGCGTCCGTAACGCCGCCGCCGGCCGCGAACGAACGTGAATGGGGGTTCATCCCATGGACTGAAGGCCCCGGTGAGACGATGGTCCGCCATCGCTCGCTGCTGGACCTCGGCGAAATCGAGGACTTCCTCGGCCGCCGGAAGCCCCGCCACGTCTACTTCTCCGCGGGCCGCTACGACGAGCCGAGCGCCTCGACGATGTCGGACAAGGGCTGGCGCTCCTCTGACCTTGTGTTTGACCTCGACGCCGACCACCTACCCTCCGTAGTGCTGGGCGAGGACAGCTACGCCGAGATGCTCGCAAAGTGCAAGGACGCGTTGCGCAGGCTGCTCGACTTTCTGGAAGACGATTTCGGCTTCGATGACCTGACTATCGTCTTCTCCGGTGGCCGGGGCTATCACGTCCACGTCCGTGACGAGCGTATCCGCCACCTGGAACGGGACGCGCGCCGGGAGGTTGTCGACTACGTCCGCGGCATCGGGCTGGAGTTCGACGAACTCGTGGACGAGGAATCCGTCGCCGGCACGGCTGGTCGGTCCAGTCCGGCCCAGAAACGGACACTCTCGACGGAAGGCGGCTGGAGCGCCCGCGCCCACCGACACATGCTCGCCGTCGTCGATGACCTGCTCGCGATGGAGGAGGCCGACGCGCTCGACCGACTGCAGGAGTACGACGGCATCGGCGAGGGGAAGGCGACGGCGGCACTGAACGCCGCCCGGTCGAACTACGAGCAACTGGAAGCCGGCAACATCGACGTGCATCCGGCGTTCTACCAGCTGGCGAAGATTCTGCTCCACGAGGTCGTCGCGGCGGACAACGCACCGATCGACGAACCGGTGACGACGGACACGAACCGGCTCATCCGCCTGCCCGGCTCACTCCACGGCGGCAGCGGGCTGGAGGTTCAACGAATCGACCGCGACGACCTCGATGCGTTCGACCCGCTGGTCGACCCTGTCCCGGAGACGTTCCGGGGCCACGACATCACCGTTGAGGTGACCGACAGCGGCCTCGTCGAACTGGATGGCGATAGCTTTACACTGGAGGCGGGTAATCAGACTGTACCAGAGCACGTGGGCGTGTTTCTCATGGCCCGTGGCCGCGCCGAGAAGGGGAAAGAATGAACGTAGACGAGCTACAGTCCGTCCAATCGCGGGAACGCCAGACCGACCAGCTCCAGCAGCTGCGCGAGACGTTCTACGAGGACGCCGGGCAGTTCATTCAACAGCTTCGGTCGGAGCGCGACCGCGCGGCCGAGCGCGCCGAGGACCCCTTCGACTCGCCCGAGGTCAACCGCCTGACCGACGATATCAAGACCGCTGAACAGACCGTCGAAGCGGTCTACGAACGGCGCGTGGGCAAAATTGTCAAAATGGCGTCGCTGGCCGCGGCGGACATGCCGACCGAGGACGACGGTCTCACACAGGAGGAACGAGACCTGTTCGAGACGATGGTTGAGGCCATCGAATCCAACCGAGGCCACGTCCTCGATGTGATCGCGGGCGAGGCTCCGACCGGCGCGGTCGGCGACGAGCCGAACTCGGGCGAGCGACAGGCCCCTGACCCGGACCCACAACAGACGGCAGACGAGGCGACAGCCGGTGAGCCCGAGCAGTCGACGCCGCACACCGGCGTTGACGCGGCTGACATGATGGGCAGCGGTGGGGACCAGTCCCCGCCAGCAGCGGATTCCGACGCACCAACGCCGCCACCCGAGCTGGACACGGGCAGCAACCCCACGGCCGACGGCCAGACTGACCCGGCGGACGTGCCGGCCGGCGACGACGTTCCTGCCCCACCAGCTGAACAGAGTGCTGAGTCGACCTCCGGCCCTGCGGCGGACCCGACGCAGGCTGACGGCGGAACGCAGTCACCAGCCAGTGCTGACACGGGGGCCGCCGACGTGGACCGGCGCACGGTCCGCATCACGGACGACGTGGGCGAGATATTCGGCGTCGACCAGCGCGAGTACGACCTTTCGACGGACGACGTGGTGACGCTGCCGGCCGATAACGCCGACCCGCTAGTCGAACAGGACGCCGCCGAGCCGTTAGAATAAGCCGACGCGACGGGGGCGAACGGGCCGCTGTGTGAAACGCCGCTGGATACCCTGTTCTGCGGCAGCGGCGGACTATTTATATACAGTCGTTCAGTTGATACGTATGAACACGCACGTCCGCATCGTTGTTGCCCTGCTCCTCGGTGCACTCGTATTTGCTGTCACGACCGTCGTGGTGACCGCTGGCTTCGAACCACAGATAGAGTTCTCGCTGCTCATCGGACTTCCCGTGGGTGTGTCGGCCGGCCTGACCGCGCTGTTTGCCAGTTACGTCCTGCTGTGGCACCGCGATCAGGCGGCCGCCGGTACGGTTTCCGGGCGCGCTGTTCGCCTTCGGCTGGCAGCGCTGGCGACCATTGCGGACTTCGTCACGGTCACCGCGGCCGGCGTTGGGCTCTACGTGGTCTTCGGTAGGAGTCTCGGTATCAGCCTGCTTATTGCGGGGCTTCCAGTGACACTGCCGCTTGCTGCCGCCGTCGGCTACCTCGTGGCCGGTGGCAGCCGTAGCGAACAGGGTGAGGTCCAGACGCAGTAACCGCGGTCTGGACAGCAGATTCGGCTGCCGACGTTCGTTACGGCTCCGGTCTGGTCCCGAGCGTGAGTTCGACTGTTTCCTGTGCGCCGTCGCGCTCGACCAGTACATCGACCGTCTCGCCGGGGCTGGTCTCCAGTGCAAGAAAGCTCCCCAGCGCCTGCCGCGTCGGCGTCGGGGTGTCGTCCATCTGTCTGACCACGTCACCGCCAGTGGGAATTGCTGTCCCCGAAATCGTCGTCTCCCCATCGCTTCCCTGCAGAACGCCCGCCGCCGGACCATCACTGACCACACGAGTGATATACACTCCCGACCCGGGGTCCAGATTGTTCGCCTCAGCGACTCGCGGCGACACACTCCGGAGTCCAACACCCATGTACGGGTGGTCGTAGTCGCCGGTCTGGATGAGCGACGGCACGACGCGCTGGGTGAGCGGGGCGGAGATGGCGAACGCGACGTTGTCGCCGCCACCTGAGTTGATGACACCGACCACGTCACCCTCAAGCGTGACGAGCGGCCCCCCGCTGTTGCCGGGGTTGACCGGCGCGTCGGTCTGGACCGCATCGGCGATGGAGAAGTTGTTGGCGCTCTGGAGCGTGCGGTCGACGCCACTGACAATGCCCGCGGACACTGAGCCGGACAGTCCGAAGGGGTTCCCGATAGCGACGACTTCGGTTCCGACTGTGGGTTCCGTCTCGACGAACGAGAGGGGGGTCGCGTCCGGGGTCGCACCGATGCGGAGGACCGCCAGGTCGCTGTACACGTCTGCGCCGACGACGGAGGCAGTCCGCCAGCCAGTGTCAGTAAAGCGGACGTAGTACTCGTCCCCGCCCGCAACGACGTGTTCGTTCGTGACGATATGCTCGTCGTCAATGAGGAAGCCGCTCCCCTGCCCACCACGGGAGTCCTCGGCGTACACCCTGATCGAGACGACGGCATCGGCCACCTCCTGATACACGTTGGTGTAGACGCTGTCGGACTGTGCAACCGCGTCGGCTGACTCCGGCTGCTCTCCGGTGTCACTGCCTGAGTCGCTGCCGGTCCCGGGACTCTGACAGCCGGCCGTGGCTGCGACGGCTGTCCCGAGGGCTCCTAACATCGCCCGGCGAGTGAGAGACTGTTTCATACTGGGGCGTGGGTCTGTGCCGCGAAAAAGGCACGGTCAGAACTCTTTACCGCAACCAGAGTGCCTGATTGCCGTGCGCGCTGACTCTCAGTTCGGCCCGCAAGCGGGCACAAACTACAATCGTCCCGATTGCATACGGGGGCGCATGGCAGAGGATTCATCGGGAACGAACACGCCGACACCGGGGTTCGTGTTGCCCGGACTGCGATGTGGTGTCGAGATGGCACTCGTCGGGACGATTGTCCTGCTCATCGGCCTCCCGACCGAGGAACCGATACGGCTGGGAATCGTCTTCCTGTCGGCGCTACTGGCAATGACAGTGGTACTGTTCTGGGCAGTCGGCCGGCATATGCGGCGCTGGATCCGGTACGCACAGGGGAAGCCGACGCGGACGACGCCGTTCGACTGAGAGCGGCGACCGCCCCGGCTAGATGTAGAGTCGATACTGCCAGCTTTAATATCTCAATCGGAGTATTTTATTAACTTATTGCACCGTTGGACCTGTTTTTAGCAGCTGAATTAATAAGACAGGGTAGCCTAGCCCCGGTAATGACAGAGTCCGACGGTTGTTCGGATGGCGGTGCGTGTGGCGGCGCGAGTGCCGACGGTCCCCCTACAGCAACGCACTCGCACGATGGGCCCCACGTCGCACAGCTGTCCGTCCCGGAGATGGACTGTCCCTCCTGTGCGGGAAAGGTGGAGTCGAGCGTCCGTGAACTGTCTGGCATCAAGGCCGTTGACCCACAGGTAGCAACGGGTCGACTCACCGTTGAGTACGACGAGACTGAGACGGACGTGGATGCGATAGCGGCGCGCGTCGAGGCGGCGGGCTACACCGTCCCAGACGACGGCGGCGAGACGCTGCGATTCAGCGTTCCGGAGATGGACTGTGCTTCCTGCGCTGGGAAGGTCGAAAGCGCGCTCGGTGGGGTCTACGGCATCAGAAGCGCCGAAACACGCCCGACCACCGGGACGGTCGTTGTCACGTACGACCGGGACGCGACGACGGAAGGAGACCTCGTGGCGGCTATCGAGAGCGCCGGCTACGAGGTCACGGAGACGACGGGCGAGGACGACACGGGGACCAGACAGCCGGACGAAAACGGCTCGCTCTGGACCAGTTCGAGAGCGCTGAAGACGTGGGCCAGCGGCGTGTTCGTGGCCTTCGGCCTCCTCTTCGAGTTCCTGTTGCGCGGCGCGAACGCGCAGGTGGGAAGCGTGCTCGGCTCGCCGCTCCACGTCGCCGATATCCTGTTTCTCATCGCGGTAGCGACCGGCGGCCAGGAAATCCTGCGTGGCGGCTACTACTCCCTGAAAAACCGGAATCTTGACATCGACCTGCTGATGTCTATCGCCATTCTGGGCGCGCTCACCGCCAGTCTGGCCTTCGGCGAGGCGCTGTATTTCGAGGCCGCGACGCTGGCGTTCCTCTTCAGCATCGCGGAACTGTTAGAGCGGTACTCGATGGACCGCGCGCGGAACTCGCTTGCGGAACTGATGGACCTCTCGCCCGACGAAGCGACGGTCAAACGTGACGGAGCCGAGGAGGTCCTGCCTGTCGATGACGTACAGGTCGGCGATGTCGTCGTCATCAGGCCCGGCGAAAAGATTCCGATGGATGGTGAGGTCATCGACGGAACCAGCGCGGTGAATCAGGCCCCGATTACCGGCGAGAGCGTCCCGGTTGACAAGACCGAGGGCGACGAGGTGTACGCTGGAACCATCAACGAAGAGGGGTATCTGGAAGTGCAGGTCACGGCGGCGGCCAGCGACAACACCCTCTCGCGCATCGTTCAGATGGTCGAAGACGCCCAGTCGAACAAGACCGAGCGCGAGCAGTTCGTCGAGCGCTTCTCGGCGTACTACACGCCGGTCGTCGTCGCCTTCGCCGTTCTTGTGACGCTTTCGTCTCCCGCCGTATTCGGGGTGGCGTGGTCGACCGCGGTCGTGCACGGACTGACGCTGTTGGTGCTTGCCTGTCCCTGCGCATTCGTTATTTCGACGCCCGTGTCGGTCGTCTCAGGTATCACCAGCGCCGCGAAGAACGGCGTACTCATCAAGGGCGGGAACCACCTCGAAGCGATGGGTGATGTCGACGTGGTCGCCTTCGACAAGACGGGGACGCTGACGAAAGGTGAACTGACCGTCACCGACGTGGTTCCGCTGAACGGGAACACCGAACAAGGAGTTCTGCAGTGCGCTCGCGGGCTCGAACAGCGGAGCGAACACCCCATCGGCGAGGCCATCGTCGCGGAGGCGGGCACGACCGGCGTCGAAAGCGCCGACGTCGATGACTTCGAGAGTATCACCGGCAAGGGCGTCCGGGCGGACCTTGACGGGACGCCCCACTACGCTGGGAAGCCGGGGCTGTTCGAGGAGCTCGGCTTCGACCTCTCACACGTTCACGCCACTACCGATGGCGGCGTCGTCACAAAAACGGCCCAGCAGCTCTGTGAGCGCAACAACTGTCTGGACCTGCTGGAAGACGCCGTCCCCGAGCTTCAGGCCGAAGGGAAGACGGTCGTCATCGTGGGCACGGACGAAGAGATAGAGGGCATCATCGCCGTCGCCGACGAGGTACGCCCGGTGGCGAAAGCCACCGTCTCACGGCTTCGAGAGCTGGGCGTTGAGCGGACGGTGATGCTGACCGGTGACAACGAACGCACTGCGGGGGCTATCGCCCGGGAGGTCGGAATCGACGACTATCAGGCCGAACTCCTGCCCGACGAGAAAGTCGCCGCTATCGATGACCTCGTCGAGGAGTGCGAGGAGGGGGTAGCGATGATCGGAGACGGTATCAACGACGCCCCGGCGCTGGCGAGCGCGACCGTGGGCGTCGCGATGGGGGCCGCTGGCACGGACACAGCGCTTGAGACGGCCGACATCGCCCTGATGAGTGACGACCTCTCGAAGCTTCCGTACCTGTACGAACTGGCGAACGACGCGAACGGCGTCATCCGGCAGAACATCTGGGCCAGCCTGGCGGTCAAGGCTGGGCTCGCTCTCGCCGTGCCGTTCGGCGTCGTTCCCATCTGGGCTGCTGTGCTGGCCGGTGACGCCGGCATGACAACGGCCGTGACCGGGAACGCGATGCGGCTCTCACGAGTCCGGTCGGAGAGCGGCGACGGTTAGATATCGCCGGCGCGGATGTCCGCGATTCGCTGGCGGTCATACAACGTCTCTTCCTCGTCGAACTCGTCCGGGAACAGCTGTTTTGCGGCTCGCTCTGTCTTCGAGAGGTTGATAATCGGTCCCTGGTACATCCCGCCAGCCGGGTACACAGCGCCGTTCTGCACGGCAGTGAGCTGGCTCGCTGTGTCGTGGTCCTGCAGAAACGAGCGGTACGTATCCTCGAACGCCGTATCCGGGAGATGGGTGTCCGTGTACAGCAACAGCACCTCCGGATCGATTTCGAGGAGCGGCTCGTAGTCGATCGTCCCTCGGTCGGACGTGAAACTCTGGATCTCGCTCCCGGCGAGCGCATCGCTCACACCCAGGTCGCGCCAGTGCTTGTATGCCGTTCGGTCCCCGAGCCGGTACGGATAGAACGTCTCCGGCTCAGTCGACCCCGGCGAGAGGAGCGCGATTTCCGGGCGCTGGTCTTCCGGGGGGAGCCGTTCCTGCAATCGGTCGAGGAACCCTTCATGGAGACTTGAGAGTGCCCGGAACCGGTCCTGTCGCTGGAACACTGCGGCTACCTTCTCGGTCGCTTCGTACAGGCTGTAGTACGGATAGTCCTCATGCCAGGAGTACGTCGAGAAACTGGTGTTCCCACAGAACGGGCCGACGCGTTCGTGCATCTCCTCGACATCCGACCGGTCCCAGTTCGGGATGAGATTCACCATGTAGTTGGGGTCGATGAAGTGAACACCGGCGTCGATTTCGAGTAGTAGTTCCTTCGAAATACCGTCCTGCCAGAGTGAAACCATGTCCTCTTTCGACGGTGAAAGTCCCGGCACGTCCTCGTAATGCCACGTGCGGTACTCCCCGGTGAGAACGACCGCGCTCGGTTTGGTCAGGCCGAGTGCGACGCCCATATCGGCCCAGCTGGCGTTTTCTGCGACCCACGTCTGTGGCACTGTCTCGAATGACACCTCTCCCACTGGTTCGACGGTGACGCGGTAAGGCTTGTCCGTGGCCGCCGTCTCCGCCGGTTTGGACTCCGTTGCTGTTGTTGTGGCCGTTTCCGTGGCTGTCTCCGAGTCCGACGGGTCTGAGCCGCTGCTTCCCGTACACCCAGACAACAGTCCACCAGCGAGGACCGTCCCGCCGCAGGTGACGTATTCGCGTCGTGTCAGCTCCGACTGGTCATTTGAATTACTCGACATGATTTTAGGCTAGCATAAAAATTATAAAACGGCTTCGGTTCCCGTCCCATAGAACGCTCCCATCGAAGCGTGGCTACCGGTGGGGCCAGTGCAGTCAAACGGACAGACTGGGAACACGCTGAAAGACCCTTCGGATAATCACCATGACTGGGCGCTGCCAGCGGTGATAGCTTGGGACCGGTCTCTCGCTCGGACACCACAGAGCCAGTCCACTGTAATATTAAGTAGACGCCACGAGTAGCGTCCATCCGGTATGGAACTCACATGGTACGGCCATTCGACGTGGCACGTGACAGTTGACGACACCGAATTGCTCATCGACCCGTTTTTCGATAACCCACACACAGACACCGACCCCGAAGAACTGGACCCGGACTACGTGTTGTTGACCCACGGCCACGCCGACCACATCGGCGACGTGGACCGCTACGAGGGCTGTGGGCTCGTGGCGACGCCGGAGGTCGTCGAGTACTGCAAGGACAACTTCGGCGAGTTCAACGCCGTCGGCGGCATGGGGATGAACCTCGGCGGCACCGTCGAAATCGGCGACGCCTTCGTCACGATGCACCGGGCCGACCACACCAACGGCATGGACACCAGCTACGGCACGAGCGGCGGGATGCCAGGCGGGTTCATCATCTCCGATACGAAGCCGACACAGGTCAGCGACGCAGAGTCGACGACGTTCTACCACGCCGGCGACACCGGTCTCATGACGGAGATGCGCGACGTCATCGGCCCGTTCCTTGAACCGGACGCCGCGGCGGTGCCGGTCGGCGACCACTTCACGATGGGACCGATGCAGGCTGCCGTTGCTGTCGACTGGCTGGACGTCGACCACGCATTCCCGATGCACTACGACACGTTCCCACCCATCGAAATCGAGACGCAAGACTTCGTGAACGAGGTCAAAGGCACCGGAAGCGATGCCGACGTTCACGTCCTTGACGGCGACGAGACCTTCGAGCTTTAATCCGGTCGTTCCACGTCGGTCACGGTAAACCGTGCGCCGCCGTTCTCGCTGTCACCGACCGACAGCGACCACCCGTGTTCTTTTGCGATCCGGTTGGCGATGTAGAGTCCGAACCCGCTGTTTCGTTTCTCCGATGCGTACCCCGCCTCGAACACCCGCTCCGGTGGCGAGACATCAACACCGGGCCCATCGTCCGCGACGAAGAATCCAGACGACGTGGCCCCGACGCGTATCGCAACGTCGGGGCCGCCATGTTCGACAGCGTTCGAGAGCAGAATCTCAAGAAACAGGCGCATCGACTCCGCGTCTGCCAGCAGTCGCCTGTCAGATGTTACTTCGAGCGACGCGGCTTCGAGCGACAGCGAACTCCATACGTCCCAGACGACCGTCGAGAGCCACTGTTGTTCGGGTTCGAACGTCGGCGAATCACTTGACGCCAGCGAGACGACTTTATCAACAATCCCGGAGAGTTGGTCGATAGAACGCTCGACTGCATCGACGTGCTCGTCATCGGCCTCGATTTGGGAGAGATGGCCGGTCGATACCTGCAGTTCGTTTCGGAGTTCGTGTGCGGCCAGCAACGCCACCTTCCGGAGGCGTTCGTTCTGCTGCCTGAGGAGGCGTTCGCGTTCCTTCTGGTCGGTGACATCCTGCGTAATGCCAATAAGGCCGGCCAGCTCGTCGGTTTCGTCGTACCAGGGGACCTTCGACGTTCGGAGGTGTTTCCCCATCGACGGCGAGAACTCGTGGACATCGAGGATGTCGGTCCCGTCGTTGATGACCTGTAAGTCGTCGCCGCGTGCTGCATCCAGATACGTCGCCCCGGCGGGGAGTCCGTCTTCGTCTCGCCGGCCAAGCAGTTCCGGGGGTGCGTACGAGGAATCGTTGAGCAGCAGATAGTGCCTGTCAGTGTCTTTTACGTACAGGTGTTCGGAGTTCCGTTCGAACATCGTGGCGAGAATCGTCTCCGGCCGGGAAGCCGGCCGTGCGGCCATTGTCTCACTGTTTTCGAGCGCCTCACCGACTGCGGCTGCCAGTTCCGGCGAACCCAGATCGTCGGCAGCGACCGTCTGAATATGGCCTCCACGGTCCGCCGCACTGCCGTACATGATCACCGGGAGGTCCGGATAGAGTCCCGTAGCCGCCTCCGCTAGGTGTCCGCCCGCCATCCCCTCACACGTCACCGGGACGACGAGGCAGTCAACCGCAGTACGTAGCAGCGTTGTATCGACGCATTCTGGCTCGGTCGTCTCAACCGTGGCGTCGATTGCTGCCTGTTCAAGTGTCGCCTGTAACTGCTCTCCAGCAGTAGTCTCGGCAGCGATGAGGAGGACTGTCGGCGGGGACATCAACACGCCCATGATTTGTCCCGGGGTTGTAAATAGGTTTAGCAGTCATGATGAAAATAAAACAGGATACAACAGCGGAACGACCCCTCCAGCCGATACTGGACACCGCTACCAGAAGCGACCAGCCGACTTCCGGATTGGCCCGTTACGTGAACTGAAATGCTCGCTATAGGCCAATCTCATGTCACGATGGTTGTCTCTCGACCAGAGAACAGTGGCGTGATATTCGATAGAACGGGCCGTTGACGGGGCAGTCGCTAGTCAATACTGACACACACTTGAAAGGATTCACAACATCCGAGTATCCGGGCGGCGTATAGTCAGGTGTGTCCGAAACGTACGTGTGCGCCCGATGTCAGGACGCCGTCGAGCGGAACTTCGAGGTTCGGTCGATCATCAGGACCTGCAGCGAGTGCGGCGAGAACGGTCGGTTCCTCCACAGGTCGCTGGTCGAGTCACTTTCCGAGATCGCCACGGAGAACCAGCCGGATGGCTGGGACCAGATGACACTGGACGAGCGGTTCGAAGCGGCGCTCAAAGAGGGCCTCATCACGGTCACACGGAAATAAGTCTGTACTGCCGGACTGACGGCGCTGTTCGGTCCGATAAAAACTCTGAGGTCGTTAGGCTCTCAGTCCCACTTCGCGCCGGGATTCGTCACCGCACCATTGGCCGCAGAGCCGAAGTCGTTGTGATACTTGGCCAGCACGCCGCTGTCGTACGTCGGTTCTGGGTCGTAGTCTTCGAGGCGCTGTTCCATCTCGTCCTCAGTGAGGTCGACTGACAGTTCGTGGTCGTCGATGTCGATGGTGATGGTGTCGCCGTCCTCCAGAGCGGCGATTGGGCCGCCGACGAACGCCTCGGGGGCGACGTGGCCGATAGAGAAGCCGCGGGTCGCACCGGAGAAGCGGCCGTCGGTAAATAGCGCCACGTCCTCTGCGTGGCCCTGGCCGGCGACGGCAGAGGTCACGCCGAGCATCTCTCGCATCCCGGGGCCGCCCTGTGGCCCCTCGTTGCGGATACAGATCACGTCGCCGGACTCGACGCGGCCTTCCTGCACGTACTCCATGGCCCCTTCTTCCTGTTCGAACACGCGGACCGGCCCCTCGTGGTGGAGGTGGTCTTCGCCGGTGATTTTGATGACCGCACCGTCGGGCGCGAGGTTGCCGGAGAGGATGCGGATTGCACCGCGCTCGTGGATGGGGTCCTCGACAGTGTTGAGATAGTCCACATCGAGGTCCTCGACCGTTGGCGGGTCGATCTGTTCGAGTTCCTCTGCGATTGTGTTGCCCGTGACCGTGAGCGCGTCACCGTGGAGCAGGCCGGCGTCGTTCAGGGCCCGCAACACGACCGGGACACCGCCGACCTCGTGGAGGTCGTTCATGACCCGCTCGCCGCCGGGCTGAAGGTCGGCGATCTTGGGCGTCCGGGCGCTGATTTCGTTGAACGTCTCGATATCGAGGTCGATGCCGGCCTCCGCCGCGAGCGCGAGCAGGTGGAGAACGGCGTTGGTCGAACCGCCGACCGCGACCTGCAGGGCGATGGCGTTCTCGAAGGACTCGCGGGTGAGGAAGTCTGAGGGGCTACGGCGTTCCTGCACTACTTCGACGGCTAGTTCCCCGGCTCGGCGGGCTTCCTCGTAGCGGGACTCGTGCTCGGCCGGCGGCGAGGCCGACCCGAGCGGCGCGAAACCGAGCGCT
>NZ_JAAOHT010000082.1:0-16213 GCF_011440255.1 Haloarcula sp. JP-Z28
CCTACGGCCGTCTGGACTGCTGTGAATCGACGAGACGCTCAACCTCGGACGGTTCGAGCGGCGTCAGCGGCCCGGACAGTGTTCGAGACAGCGCTGCTGCCGCGACACCATGGAGCAGCGCTTCGTCCGTGTCAGCACCGGCGGCAAGTTGCTGGAGCGTTGCGCCGATGAAAGCCTCGTGTTGTCCTGCTTCGTCTACTGCGGACGTTTCGATGGCATCTTGCTCGTGAATGACGCCGTCGTGGTAGGCAACCGCACCGTACTCGCTCCGTGTGAGAATCACGCGGGTGAGGTCGTACTCCGTTGCGAGCGTGTGCACGACCTCGCGCGGACTCCCTGTCGTATCAAACACCGCGGAAACCTGCTCTTCGGCGGCAAAGAGGGTATCGACGGCTGGTAGCAGGTCTGCAAGGGCGTCGAGAGCATCTTCGGCGTCCCACAATCCGGGGTGGAAACCGAGGTCGAACGCCCGCATTCCTGCGGCCGCTCTGAGCAATGCCCCCGTCGTGTCGGCGGCTGTCTCAGAGAGCGAGAGAGTTGCGCCCGAAGTAAACACCACGTCCGCGTTCTGTATCTCGCCCATCGGCAACTCGCCGGGCGTCAGCGTCGCCATCGCGGTGTCGCCGCGGTCCTGCAGTAGCCGTTCGGCACGGGGTGGGTCGGCGTCTTCGTGGAACGTGAGTCCCTGGCGGCCGGTGTCTGGGTCGGCCCAGACAACCTCTGTCTCCAGACCGAACTCATGGAGCTCCGCGACGACACGCCGCCCGAGCGGCGTGTCCGGGACCTTCGAGAGCCACTGTGCGTCAGCCCCGAGTCGACCGGCTGTCGCCGCAACGCTGCTCGCGGTCCCGTCGACGCGAATTGACGCTTCGCGGGCCGTCTCGAATCGCTGTCCGTCTGGGGGTGAAAATCTGAGAGCGGTCTCGCCGAACGTTACAAGTGACATACCGCGTGCATCGGGAGACGAAGGTTTAGTTTAATCGGCTGTATCGACTGCTGTGCCGGGGGACGGGCCATCCTCCCTCGCTATCGCCGGCGACCGCCGTGCCCGGGGTAATCACGCTCGAACCTGTCTTCGAGTTCCTGCCGGTCGATGTGAATGACCGTCGGTCGCCCATGGGGACACGCGTAGGGGTTCTCACAGTCGTCCAGTGCGGCGAGTAGCTCCCGGACGGAGCCCTCGGTCAGCGACGTGTTCCCGGTCACCGAGGGGTAACACGCCAGGTCGCCGAGCAGTTCGTCGGCCGCCGCTTCGACCGTTGCCGCCGCTTCGTCGTCGCCGGCGACGAACGCACCGAGTACGTCCCTGACGATGTCCGGCCCGGCCGCGTCGGCGATGACGCCCGGGAGGGTCCGGACTTCGACGCTGCGCTCACCTGTGCGCGCCGTGTGGAACCCCAGGCTCGCCAGCGCGTCGCTACGTCGGTCGAATACCTCGGCTTCGCGCGCAGTCAGTTCGAGTTCGACCGGGTTAGCAAGTGCCTGCGTCGTCGTTTCGCCTTCGAACTTGGCCTTGAGCCGCTCGTAGTTGACCCGCTCATCGGCCGCGTGCTGGTCGACCAGCACGAGGCCGTCATCTGTCTCCGCGACGACGTAGGTGTCGGCTAACTGTCCGAGAATCCGCATCGAAGGCAGCGATTCGTGGGTCGCCTCCGGGTCGTCGCCGAGACGTGCCTGCTCCTGACCGCCGGTAAACTTCCGTTCCCCGCGCTCCGCCGCTGTCTGGCCCGCCGCGGACGCGCCGGGGCGTTCACCGTCACTATCTCCACCCGAAACGCTACCCCCTGTCTGACTAGTCCCGGATTCGCCCGACGTACCGTCCGTCCTCCCGGTTTCAGAGGACGGCTTCGTGTCGGCTGATTGAATTGATGGGGCTGTGTCGGATGACTCGCGGTTCCCTGTCTCCGTCTGGGTACCGTCCGGTCGGGCTGTGGGCGCAGTATCTGGCTCCTGTGCTGGTGCCTCAGCACTGTTTTCCGTTGCGGTGGTGTCCGTCTGTCCCGACGTTGTTGCGTCGTCTATGGCATCCCGGCCGTTCGGGGCTGCCCGCTCGCCTCCGCTATCGGTCGCTCCGTCCGATTCCGGCGTTATCTCTGTCTGCTCCGGTGCTGACCGGCCACGCGGTGCTGTCGAGCGTAGTAGCCCCTCACGCAACAGCGCGTCCTCGACTGCAGTCCGGACCTGTTCGCGAACGCCTTCGTCGTCAGCGAAGCGGACCTCCATTTTCCGGGGATGGACATTCACGTCCACGTCGCCCGCGGGAACGTCCAGAAAGAGGACGGCGAAGGGGTAGCGGTCCGGCGCGATCTGGGTACCGTAGGCGTCGATAACGGCGTCCCGGACAGTTCCGGCCCTGACGTAGCGACCGTTGACGTACGTCGAGAGGTACTCGCGGCCAGCGCGGTTCGTCTCGGGGTGGGAGACGAGGCCGTGGACGCCGTCGAGCGGTCCATCTGGGAAACTGTCCATCTCGTCGCCGCTCCCTGTTGCCTCCGAGCCTGCACCGACCGAAATCATCGACTCGGCGACTTCCCGGCCGTAGACCGACATCACTGTCTCGCGCAAATCGCCCTGGCCGGTCGTCGAGAACGTCTCGCGGTCGCCGTGGGTCAGCGAGACGGCCACGTCCGGGTTAGCCAGCGCGTAGCTGGCGACGACGGTGTTGACGTGTGCGAACTCCGTCGACTCTTGTTTGAGGTACTTCCGGCGGGCTGGGACGTTATAGAAGAGGTCTTCTACCGCCATCGTTGTCCCCTCCGGACAGCCGGCGGGGCTGACTGACGTGACGTCACCGCCTTCGAGCACCAGTTCGGTTCCCACGTCGCCGCCGCGGGGTCTGGTCCGGATCGTCAGCCGTGAGACCGCCCCGATCGCGTGCAGCGCCTCGCCGCGGAACCCGAGTGTGCCCACGCCACCCTCCAGATCTGCAATGTCGCGGATTTTCGACGTGGTGTGTTCCTCGACGGCCGTTTTGACGGCTTCTCGGTCCATCCCGATGCCGTCGTCCGTGACGCGAATCCCGTCGGTTCCGCCAGCTTCCACAACCACGTTGACCCGGCTCGCGTCGGCGTCGATGGCGTTCTCGACCAGTTCCTTGACGACGGAGGCCGGCCGCTCGACCACCTCACCGGCCGCGATGCGTTCGACGGTCTGGTCGTCGAGTCGCTGGATGTCGGTCATACGTGCCTCCGCATATGATTGCGACCAGCTAACGGGCGGAGCGACTTGATACTGTCTGCCCTCGCCTGCGTGTATCAGTCAGCTCATGAAAATAGTTAACACAACACAGTCCTGAGCCTCGCATGGTGACGACCCATGTGCCACCACAGAGAACGCTCCTGGACCGAAGCGACGGCGGACGACGAGGCAACTGACGAGGACGAGGAGGAGCTGCCATCCTTCCTCAACGAGGAGGCGACCGAAACCGAGGTGCTGACCGACGGCGGCGACGAGGCGTAGGCAGCGGCGCATCCGTCGCGGTGTTGGCAAACCAGCCGTTTTTTGTCGTGTGTGAGGACCACAAACCCGATAGCTAAAGTACGCTCGCCGTCAGTCGCCACTATCCTGTGGACCTCGACATGGAACAATACGACCAACTCTACCGTCTCTACAAGAGCGTAGACACGACGACGCTTCGCGGCTATCAGGAGTTCGTTGATCTGTTTCCTCCGCTCAGCTCGACCGTTGCGCTGGAACAGTGGGAAACCGCCAGTGACCGCCTCGACGCCCTCAAATCGGATATCACTGACGAGTTTCCCGGAACCGGCGAGACCTACGCGGAAATCGCGGCCCGGCTGACCCGCGACGAGGCTTTCACCGCACTCGACCTCTACTCGAAGTACGACCGGTCGGTGAACGTGCTCGTGCTGGATGTCGATGAGACGCTCCGGTCGGCTGGCGACACCGACAACGAAATCCCCCGCGATACGCTGTATCTCCTGACGCAGTTTCACGAAGCAGGAATCCCTATCGTCGTCTGTACCGGCCAGACCTTGGAGAACGTCAAGGGGTTCATGATTCAGGGGCTGGGCAACGACCTCGTCTCCTCCGGGCAGATGAGCATCGTTTACGAGTCTGGTAACGGCGTGTTCACACCCAAACACGGCGAGGACACGAAGCGACTCCTGTACGAACGCCTCGACGGCGCGGTCGTGGATGTGTTCGAAACGGTCCGTCGGCGGGTCCTCTCGGAGGCTCCTGACGCCGTTGGCAAGCGCTGTCATCTTCAGGGCAACGAGTTCAACGTCACGCTGAAACCAAACGCCGAGGTCGGCAGCGACAACGCCGTCGAAATCATCGACGAGTCGCTGCGGTACCTCTGTGGCCTCGTTGGCGACGCCATCGCCGCACAGGTTGACGCTGAGATCGACGACCCTGCAGGCTACGCACGGGCCTACTTCAGCCGCGACCCGGAGATTCTCGATGTGCTGGAGGCCGGCGGTCTGCCGACTCACGCCGACATCGAGGACGCGCCCGAGGCGTTCCGCGACATCCTCGAACGCGTCGACCTGGGCTACTACGAGGGCGATGCGGCCGAACTCGTCAGCCTCGAACTGGACAAGTCAGCCGGCGTTGAGGAGGCCTTCGACGTGCTGGGCATCGACGACCCGTTCGCGCTCGTGATGGGCGACAGCAAGAGCGACCTGCGGGTGATGCGCTGGGTGGACGAGAACGACGCCGGTATCGCCGCCGCCCCCGCCCATTCCTCGCCCGACGTGCTCGACCACGTCAGTTCGAGAGACGATCTGGTGTACGAGGCCGGCGACGCTAGCACGGTGTTGCGGACTATCTACGGTATTAGCCTCGTCGAGCAACTGGACGAGCAGGGCGAGTGAGCCACCTCCCTACGTATTGACCACACTGTCGCCGCTGCGGTGCTGCTCGGGCCACTCGCCGGCAGTGGGGCACTGCGGGTCGATGTCAGCGACGAACCGCATCGTCGTGATATTGAGTACGAGCCCTAGAAACCCGCCGCCCACGATTCCGATGACGAGGCCGACCGCAGAGACGTTGACGACAACGGCGGTCGCCACCGCTGAGACGAGCAAAACGAGTCCCAGATAGCCGACTGTGTAGGAGAGATACGGCCCGCCGTCGACAGCCAGTTGGTACGAGCCTCTGGCCGCTGCCACAAACCCAGTCCGGCGCAGGACAACCAGATACGGCGTGGCCCAGAACAGATACCCGGCAGCTACGAACGCTGGAATCAAAAGGAACACAGCGCCGACTATCGCGCCCCCCTCACCGAGGCTCCCGAAGCCAAGCAGCCCCAGTGCCAGTGGGACGAGAATAACATATGGGAGGGCAGTTATCACCAGAAACGGGACAAAGTATGCTAGCACGCTCATCGCGAAGCCCTCGTGGCGACCGAGGAGTTCTGCCGCGATAGTTCCGAAGTAACCCGCACTCAGACCGGCACGTAGCACTAGTACTCCCGGTATGACAACCACCGCAAACGGGGCCGACAGTGGGAGGCCAACATTTGCCGTGACACCGCTACCGGGCAGACTCACAAACTGCCAGATGGTCACAACGGACGCAGGGACGCCGAACTTAATGCCGATGTGCGCCCCGTCGTAGGTGAGTACTTGCCGGATACTATCCGTCTGCATGACCGCCAGCAGTATCGGGACCAGGATTAGCGATATGTGGTCGCCCGCTTTCTTCCAGCCATCGGCAAGTCGAGCGGTGAACGTCGGCATCAGTTGCGTTCCCCCGCTAGCGTCGGGTGTTCGCTTGGCACTGACCGTGACACATGACGTGCCACCGATTCGAGGCGTCGCTGTGCGGTTGTCGTGCGATTGGTGGAGGGCATCGGCTCAGATGTCTGTACACGATATAATATGCGTTCTGGTGGGGTCGCTCTGGCGTCTCGCGCCACCCAACAGTTAGGCGTCGGCCGTCCGAACTGTTACCATGAGTCCCGATACCGTGTTTGGGCAGGTGCCGGACCCGCAGTCGTACTCTTTCCCGGACTACTCGCTCCCGCAGGGCGACCCCGTCAAACCCATCGCGCTGACCGACGACGAACTGACGGCGCTGCTTGACCTGTACGACGCGTTCAGCGCCGTGGACCCGACGGGCATGGACTCGAACCCGTTCCTGCGGGCGACCAGCGAGTTCCTCCAGCAGGCCCTCGGTGCGCCGCTCACCCGGCCGGACGAGCAACTGAACGACGACATCGCGGTCCTGCTCAACGACTTTTCCGGCGATCTGGGCGAGCAATCGATGGGCGTCGTCGACGCGACGCCGGCCCACCACCGGACGCTGTACTTCTTCCTGACCAGCTGCAAGGCGTACCACATGGCTCCGCATCTGCAGTTCGACCCCGACCCGGCCGCCGTCGAGACGCTGTATGCGGTGCACGAACGCGTCACCGAGCAGGCGTTCTATCTCAAACGGCCGAAAAGCGTCCTCGAATAACTGCCAGCGTGTCGACTCGGGACTCCGGTCCGTTTATCGGGGAGCGAGCTAAACTGCCGCCAATGACAACCGACCAGCCCGAAATCCCGGTCGTGTGTGAGGCCTGTGGGACGCGGACATCGGTCGCGTTCGAGGACGTCGAGGACGCCGTCGCGCGCCACAACGAGCAACTTCACGACGGTGATCCGGTCGCTGAGGTCGACCCCGACGTACTGGAAGAACTTGCTGACCGCCTCGCGAAGGATATCGGCTTGCTGGAATAATCAGTCGTCCAGCGGGAGTCGCTCGTAGGCCTCTCGATCAGCGCTGGCAGCAAGCGCCCGCGGCCGCAGTCGGCAGACGTTCTTCACGGTTCGCGGGCCGAGCACGCGGGGCGAGACGAACCGCGGTCGCCCCGGTGCGGTTCCGGGGCCGTCGCCCAGTGCGAGTACTGCGCCGTTGAGGTCAGCGAGCGGGATACACGCCAGGTCGCCGTTTACTGATTCAAACTGGACGTGGGTCGTGTCGCCGGGCATCGCCGCCGCCTCCAGTAGGTCGAACACAGCGACGCCGGTGTACTCCCGCTCGATCCGGTCGCCGGAGGCACACTCGAACGCGACTGGGCCGCGGACGACCTCGAACGAGAGCCGTTCGGCTGCCACGTCCCAGGGGAGCAGCAGTGGGTCAGCCCCGTCGATACGGACCGTCGGCCGCCCCTCCGGCGTTTGCGCCATAGTTATGCCTTCCGACCGGATGGACTTGAGATATTCGGCGTTAGATTGCGTGGCACACCAAGCGGCCCAGCGGGGCACTCACTCCCGGGAGTGGAGCGAGTACGCGATAAAGAGGACGCCGACGAACTGGAAGGCGCGCGTGACGAGTGTCAGCGGTTGCTGGAACTGACTGGAGAGCAGGCCCTGGCGAAGGAGGACTGAGCCGGTGAACGCGACGACGAAGGCTACCGCCGTGAGACAGAACAGCCCGACCGAGAGGTACTGCATCGTGCGGCTGTTGTGCCGGCGATACCCCCGATAGGCTTGGTAGCCGACGTACCCACCCAGTACAGTCGAGCCAAACGCCAGGGCAGTGATGAGCCAGTTCATGAGCGTCTCTATGGCGACCATGTCAGAGATTCTCCCACATTTTTGTGAATCGGTCCGCGGTGTCCTGTTCGTCCTGTCCCGGGAACGCCGGCGGTTCGGTCCGCTCGATTTCGGTTTCGAAGTCACCCTCAGCAAGCGCCAGCGAGAACTCCGAGAGCGTGGCAGCGAACACGCTGTAGTCGTTGCCGCCCGTCTCTATCTGGGTCTGCTCCTCGATGAGGCCGTACTCCTGAAGCCACTCGACCCGTCTGTACACGGTCGGTTGTGACATCTCACACTGGTCGGCGAGCTGTTTCGCGGACATGGGTTTGACACTCGCTGCTGCGAGGATATCCCGGGCGTACTCGTCACTGAGCAGGTCGAGGATGTCGCCCACGGCCGGGTCCTCACTCACGTACTCGACCAACGTCCCGTCCCCGAATAAAAGGTCCTGTCAGTTTCCGAGTCAGAAGTCAGTCACGGTAGAGAAGGGCGCAGTGTCAGCGGGGACCGGCGCAATCAGGGCATTCCTTCGGGCGAAGGTGGGGCGAGGAGGGGGACCAGTTTGCAGGCGGCCCGGCCCACATTCCTTCCCGGGGTGGCAGCCCGGGGAACCATAGGGCGGTGTGGCGGACAGACAGCGGCCGTCGCCGGAGGGCGCTGGTGGCACGGTGTTGTCAGGGCCGCTGCACTCGAAGTAAGGAGGGGTTCCATCATATAACGTGCAGTCGAACTTCTGACCCAGAAAACGGCGGCTTGATATGCCAGCGTGGCTGTTCACTCGCCGCTGGGACAGCCGACTGACTGACCGATTGTGATGAGTCGGTCCGCGGACACGCCCTCACCGCGAATCGTGTACCGGTAGCGTTCGCAACTCCACGACACTGATGTTGTCAGCCCGTAGCTGACCTGTGCTGGCTGTCCGTCGATTGTTACCCCTTCGCTGGCGTTGTCTCCGACACCCGGCCGGTCGTACTTGGCAACAGTGATCAGACTGGTCCGGTTCATGTAGCGGAGGCTGACGCTGTGGACCCGTCCCCGTGTCTGGGTCGCATAGGTCAGTTCGTATCCCGGCGGAATGTCGGGCTCCGGAACCTGGACCTCGGTGTCGGCTTTGAGCGCACCGACCGACTCGTAGGTCTGTCGTTCCGGCGTCTCCGGGACCTCGACAGTCGTATTGTCCGGGAAACTGGGGGTAAACACGTCTTCAGGCACACCGGTATCGTAGGTGACGTCCGTGTACGTCGTTGTCACGACTGTGCGCTCACCGTCGGCTGTCCACGCAGTGCGCTTTTTGACCGGGAAAAACTGTTCCGTGTCTACCCATATGGTCTGCTCGTAGGTCGCTGTGTCGTCTTTCGGTGCCACGTGGATGACGTACGCTTCACGCCCGTCGACTGTGTCGGTACCGCGGTAGCTGACGGTCATTGAACCGGCAGATACGGTCGGCCGTTGCTCGCCGCGGGGAACGACGGGTAGCGGCTCAACTGACTGTGAGTCGGTCGCCGCGTCGGCCGCCGTGGCCATGTTGAGGCTCGCAAACAGGCGCTGGAGCCGCTTCCCTCGGTCTGACCCGGGGCTGCTGAGAGAGATACGTGTCGCCTTCGCGCGGCGCTGGTCGTACAGCCACAGTGCCGACCCGTTCGACACCCGGAGGTCGTATCGCTCAACGGTGCTGTTGACGACTGCCAGCCGTTTCTTTTCGGTCCCCGGCTGGAGCACGGTGTCGTAGGTCGTCCGACTTGCGACCGTCCCATTCCGGGTAATCGTCGTCGTCTGTGTCGCGTTGATGCCATCTATCGACTCGTAGCGTTGCTGCACGTCCGCATCGATCTGCGGCTGATCGGCGGTCCCGGTACTCGCGAATGCGAGCGACCAGATCGCAACAGCCAGTACACCAACGACGACGACCGTCGCGATGGTGAGGACCAGTCGTTCCGATGTGAGGTGTCGAGTGACCATATCTGGTTACCGGGCGCAGGGGACTGTTCGGCGGCGTTCAATCTGTCTGAGCGACAATATTATGTAGCACATAACTGGCAGCGTAAGTAAAACCTCCTATCTGTTGGTTCTGGAACGCTGACAGTTGTGTCGTCCGGGACGTCGGGGGAAAACACATCACTGGACACACCAGTGTCGTACGTGACGTTCGCGTACCTTGTTGTCACAACTGTGTACTTTCCATCTGCTGTCCAGACAGTCCGCTTTTTTGTCGGGAAGAACCGCTGTGTTTCGACCCAGACTGTTTGCTCGTATGCTTTTGTCTTATTTCTTGGCGTCGCATGAATGACATACGCCTCACGTCCGTCAACTGGTTCCGTGCCCCGGTAGCTGACGGTCATCTCCTCGGTTGAGTTGACCGGCCGCTGTTCGCCTCGGGGGACAACAGGCAGTGGTTCAACCGGCCGCGGGTCTGTTGTCGCCCCGTCAAGTTTCGTGAACAGACGCTGTAGCCGCTCACCTCTGACAGACTCAGGCTCGGAGAGAGGAACTCGTGTCGCACTCTCATGACTGTCGTTATACAGCCATAGCGTTGACCCGTCCGATATCCGTACGGTACCCGCCTGTGACGTACTATTGACAGGGACGAGCCGTTTTTTCTGCGTGCCCGGTTGGAGCGTAGCGTGGTAGGTCGTCCGACTCGCGACCGTCCCGTTCTGTGAGACGATCGTCGTCTGTGTCGCGTTGACGCCATCTATGCTCTCGTAGCGTTGCTGCACGTTCGCATCGATCTGGAGTTGGTCGGCGGTATCGCCGCTCGTGAGCACAAGCGACCACGCCGAAATAGTTAGGACACCAATAACGAGGGCTGTCGCGATGGCAGGGACAAGTTGCTCCGTTGAGAAGTGTCGAGTGACCATAGCTGGAGTACGAGGCAGGGACTTTCTGGCGCTGTATGTGCAGTCTGAGCGACAGTGTTACGTATCAAATTAGTGGCAACATAAGTAAAACCACCTGTCTCCTTCAGTCAGTAGTCACCGAGTACGCCGAGCTGTCTGGCCCGTCGAGTCGTGTACTGAAACACGACATACCCCAGCAGTACATAGCCGGCCGGGACACCGATGAGGAGGCCTAGATCGGTAGCGGAGAACTGCCAGATCCGGGTCCCGTCGACCATCGCTCGCTGGAGGAGCGCGCTCCCGTGGGCCAGCGGCAGGACCCGCGTCCAACCGAGTTCGAACACGGGCGCGGAGATGAGAATAATGAATCCGAACTGGAGCAGATTGAGCCAGTTCCCGATGCGCTTGTACAGCACCGCGACGCCGCCGGCAGCGAACCCCAGACCCAGTACCGACGCGATGGTCAGCGACGCGACGACGACCACAGTCAGGACGTTCAACTGGAGTGTCGTCCCGGTAATCGCAAGCATCACCGCCAGCACCACGGTCGAGGTAATGAACGTCCGTACGACTTTCGCGACGCCCTTGCAGAATGCAACCGGCGCGAAGCCAAACGGCGTCATGACGTGCCGTTCGAGCGTTCCCCACTGGGCCTCACTCCCGATGTCGTTCGAGATTGACTGGTACGCACCGACGGAAAGCGACCACAGGAAGTAGCCGACGATGATGCCCTCGATAGAATCCGTTACCGCCTGCCCGGCAAGCATCCGACCGCCGTAGAACAGCAGACCGAAAAAGAACACCGAGATGACGATGCCGCCGACGGCGTTAGCCGGATAGCGGACGAAGATGAGGTACTCGCGGTACAGCACCGCTCGCGCGAGGTCAAGATAGCCCGCCTGCATGGCGGCACTGATAGTCTGGGCACTGGCACCATCACTGTCGTCCGCGTGCGTGTCGGCGCTTGCAGTCATCGTCCTGGCCCCGCCTCCCTCATCGTCCTTGACCCGTGATTTCGACGAACACGTCTTCTAGGTCCGGTTCAACCGTGCCGACGGCTGAGAGCGTCACGTCGTGGTTCCGGCACAGGGCCAGCAGGCGATAGAACCCGTCGCTGTCGGTCGCTACTTCGACGCGCCGGCCCCGCTCGGTGCTCGTCACCTCGACCACCTCGAAGCGCTCCCGGATGATCGCAAGCAGACCATCGGTGATGTCGGGACTGGTGACGGCGAACGCGTTCGCGGTGAACTGGTCGAGCACGGCCGGCACGCTGTCGTCGGCGATAATCTCTCCTTCGTTCATGATGATGACCCGGTCACAGACGTTTTCGATGACATCCATATCGTGGCTGCTAACGACAGCCGTGAGGTCGCGCTCGTCGACAATTCGGCGCAGTTCCCGTCGCAGCGTCAGCGAGCTTTCGACGTCGAGTCCCAGCGTCGGTTCGTCGAGAAACACCAGGTCGGACTCGCTGGCCAGCACACTTGCCAGCGACACCTTCTGTTTCATCCCGCGGGAGAGGTCTCGAACCGGCACGTCGGCTTTTTCGAGGAGGTCGAGTTTCGCCAGCAGTCGCTCGTGCCGGTCGGCGACGGCATCCGGCTTGACGCCCTTGATGGTCGAAAAATAGCGCAGGTTCTCCCGGACAGTCAGCCGCCAGTAGTCGTTTCGCGCCCCTTCGAGCATCCCGTCGACGTGGCGGTAGGCTGCCCGCGGGCTCTCGCTCATGTCGATACCCTGCACTCGAATCCTCCCAGAATCAGGCAACACCAGCCCGAGAATCGATTTTATCGTCGTCGTCTTGCCCGCACCGTTGGGGCCCAGCAGGCCGACGACCGTCCCCTGCTCGATGCGAAACGACACGTCGTTGACGGCCGTCACCGCGTCCGCACCGCTACCGAACTGCTTTGACAACCCCTCGACGGCGAGTGCGGGCGTCGCTCCGTCCTTCGCTGTGAACGGTTGCTCGGCGGCCCGCGAGCCCTGCCGCGGAGGGCGCTGGGATGACATAACCCATACTGAGGGCTTCAGAACCAAAAGGCCAGCCACGCCCCGCGATGGTCTGTCGATGTCGCTGTCCCGTACCGGTGTCTTTCTGGCCTGTTCAGGCAGGTTCGAGGCCTGTCACCTCAAACCGCGCGCCGCCGGCCTCGCTCTCGGTGGCTGTGACCGTCCACCCGTGGACCTCGGCGAGCCGCTGAACGATTTTGAGTCCGAACCCGGTCCCGTTCTCGCCGGTCGAGTAGCCCTCTTCGAACACCTGCTCGCGGTCGTCCTCCGGGATACCCGGTCCGTCGTCGGCGACGTAGAACCCGTTTCGGTCCGTGTCTTTGATGACACCGACTCGCACAGTTGCGCTCCCGTCACTGTGGTCGGTGTCGTCGTCAGCCGGCGCCTGAGCGCCCGTGGACCCATGTTCAATACTGTTCCGAAGGAGATTCGCTAACAGCCGCCGGAGTTTTGCCGTATCCGCCTGAACCTGACGGTCGCCTTCGACGACGAGCGTCGCCTGATCACTCTCGACGCTTTGCCAGCACTCTTCAACGATGCCGGTAAGCGCAACGGATTCGAGGTCAGTCGCCGTTTCGCCGGCGCGTGCAAACGCCAAGAGGTCGTCTATCAGCGCTCGCATTCGCTCATGGGCACGCGACACCTTGTCGAGAGCCTCGCTGTCGTATTCTGCTCTGGCCAGTTCCAGATTCCCCTCCGCGACAGTCAGTGGGTTTCGGAGGTCGTGGCTGACGATGCTTGTGAACTCGTCGAGGCGCTCGTTCTGGCGTTCCAACTGCTGTTCGTACGCCTTGCGCTGGGAGATATCCCGGCCGATACCCACGGTCCCGACGGGCGCCCCATCAGCATCGGTCAGCTGTGTTCCGGCAAACTCGTACGGAATCCGCTCTCCATCGGCAGTCAGAATCTCCGCTTCGACAGTTACCCGGCCGCTGGCCCGCGTTTTCTCTACCGCCGCGGCGACCGTCTCGTGCTCGTCGGCGGGGAAGAACTCAGAGACGGACATCTCGTCGATCTTGTCGTCGCTGTATCCTGTGACTTCGGGGATGCGCTCGTTCCATCGCTGAAGACTGCCGTCCGTGCCGATAACATAGAACAGGTCATACAGGGTATTCAGCGCCTGATCGATGAAATCGCGCTCCTCGCGAAGCTGACGGTCACGGTCGAGACGGTTAAGCGCCGCCGTCGCGTGGACTGAGAGCGTCCGCGCGAGCGTGACATCTGTGTCATCGAATGCACCTATCTCGCATGATCCGATGAGGAGGACACCATGGTCACCGAGCGGAAGGATGAGTTCGCTCTGGATGTCCGTGTCCGGATTATACCGGTCCGGACTTGACGCGACATCGTTGTGAACCCGCGTTTCGCCGGTTTCGAAGGCCTGCCATGCGAGGCCATCTCCGGGCTCGAAGACCGGCGGCATCCCGATGAGCTCTTCTACCTGATTGGTCCATGCGGCCGGATACAGACCGTCGCCGTCGGCGAAGTGAACCGCGTTGGCCGGCATATTGAGGATCGTCCGAGCCGCGTCCACGGTGACTTGCGCAACCGCATCAGCAGTCGTGGCTCGCATGAACGCCCTGGCGGTTGAGTGTAGCTCCTCGATAGCACGCTCTCGGCGTGTACTCTGTGTGGGTTCGATATCGTCGGCTGTCCGTTCGACGGCGTTGACGACGGTGTGTGCGAGTCGTGCGTACGGTTCCGCGCCGCCGTCAGCCCGGAGGTACTCGGTGACACCGGCGGAAATCGCGTCACTGGCGGCTGCTTCATTTCCCTCGGTGGTGAACAGAACGAACGGCATGTCCGGCGATTGCTTGCGGACCGCATCGAGGAACTCGACGCCGGTCTGTCCCGGCAGGTCGTAGCCGGCGATGACACAGTCGAACGTACCCTCATCGAGTCGCTTGAGGCCGTCGGCAACGTTCGTCTCCGTCTCGACCGTGATACCACAGTGCGCCTGTTTCAGCGCACCTGTGGCCGCTTCGACGACAGCCGGGTCGTCGTCGACGTGGAGAACGTAAATCCGGTCGCTCATTGCCTTCTAGCAGTGACAACTCCCGTATACACCTTCCGCCGTGAATATCTTCGCTGAAAATCGGGTGCTGTCTGCTACTCGTCGTCCAGTTCGGCCTGCCACTCCTGTACTTTCGCCATCAGTTCGACCGGCGGCGTCTCGTTGACATCCAGTTCTGTTAGTTCCGAGAGGACGGCCTCGGTCTCAGAATCGAGCGACGCTGCCCTCTCGTCGCCTTCGGGGCCTTCAGCTGCGGCCTCGCCGGGCGCGTGTTCGGGGTCACCGTCGGTCGCAACCGGCTCAGCCGTGGAATCGGCTGCTGCGTCCCCGGACTGGACCGCGCCGTCCCTGAACTGCCCCGAATCCAGGTCGAAGACGGCCTGTGTCGTTCCGCCGTCATTCTGCTCGCTGCCGCGAATCTCGATAGCCTTGTCGTCGCGCAGTCGGTCGAGCACCG
This sequence comes from Haloarcula sp. JP-Z28, assembly GCF_011440255.1. Taxonomy (NCBI): domain Archaea; kingdom Methanobacteriati; phylum Methanobacteriota; class Halobacteria; order Halobacteriales; family Haloarculaceae; genus Haloarcula; species Haloarcula sp. JP-Z28. The sequence continues at coordinate 14,806 of NZ_JAAOHT010000082.1, forward strand.
CCTGTGAGCGGTCGACGACTGGCTCTGGGACGCCGGCGAGGTCGGCGACGTGGACGCCGTAGGAGCGGTCGGTCGGGCCGTCCCGGACCGTTCGGAGGAACGTCACGTCGCCGTCGCTGCCCGCAGACCGGGGCTCGCCGTCGACCGCGACGTGGACGTTTTCGACAGTCGGCAGTTCCTCGCCCAGCGCCGTCAGCTCGTGGTAGTGAGTCGCAAACAGCGTCTTCGACTGAATGGAGTTAACGATGTACTCCGTCGCCGCCCAGGCGATTGAAATACCGTCGAAAGTAGCCGTCCCGCGACCCACCTCGTCCAGTATCACGAGTGATTCGTCCGTGGCCGAGTGGAGAATGTTCGAGAGCTCCTGCATCTCGACCATGAACGTCGAGCGCCCCTGCGCGAGTTCGTCCAGCGCGCCGACGCGAGTGAAGATGCCGTCCACCAGTCCAACCGTCGCCGACCGCGCCGGTACGAAACTGCCCACCTGCGCGAGCAGCGTGATGAGCGCAGCCTGGCGCATGTACGTCGACTTCCCGCTCATGTTCGGCCCGGTGACGATGAGGAACTGCCGGTCGTCGTCCATGTAGAGGTCGTTCGGCACGAACTCGGTGGTCTGCTCGACGACCGGGTGGCGGCCGGCCTCGATGGACAGTTCGTTGCCGTCGACGACCGCTGGTCGGGCCCAGTCGTTCTCGACGGCGTGGACCGCCAGTGACGCGAACGCGTCCAGTTCCGCCAGCGTCCGGCCCACGTCCTGCAGTAGCGTCGCGTGCTCAGCCACGCGCGCCCGGAGCCGCTGGAAGTGCTCGTATTCCATGTCGTGGCGGCGCTCCTCCAAGCGTAACACGTCCCGTTCTTTCTCGTCGAGTTCAGGCGTCGTGTAGCGTTTGGAGTTTTTCAGCGTCTTGATGTGCTGGTACTTCTCGGGAACGGCGTCGGTCTCGCTCTTGCCGACCTGAATGTAGTAGCCGTCGGTCTTGTTCCGGTCGACAGAGAGATGGGTGATGCCGGTCCGCTCCTTCTCGCGGTCCGGCAGCGTTTCCAGCCACTCCAGCGCGGCCTCGTGTTCGTCGATAATCTCGTCAAGGTCGCCGTCGTACCCCCGTTTGAACAGGCCGCCCTGGCGCACCGTCCCCGGCGGGTCTGCGACCAGTGCGCTGTCCAACTCGGCGGCTAGCGAATCGGCAGCCTCGCGGTCAGCTCCGTCGAGCGCGTCGGCAAGCGGCGACTCGGCCAGCCGTTCGGTCTCGGTCACGGCGTCGGCGACCTGCCCCAACAGTGCCAGCGTTTCCTGAACTGCTCGCAGGTCCCGCGCGTCGGCGCTCCCCGACGTGGCCCGTGCGGCCAGCCGTTCGAGGTCGTAGGCGTCCGACAGCGTCTCTCGAATCCGCTCGCGGGCCATCGCCGC
>NZ_JAAOHT010000083.1:0-16097 GCF_011440255.1 Haloarcula sp. JP-Z28
GTCTAAACTCGTGCAACTAGCATGGCTAAATCGGACTCCGATAGCAATGGCCTCCGGCAGGATCAACCGGAATGTGCTGATATACATCAGCGGCGGAAGTGGTTGCACTCCGTCGGAAGCTAACACATTGGTTCCTACGCCAATGTTGACTACTGCATGGGTCCGTGGGCTCACATCAGATTCCATCTTAACGGCGGACCGCAGGGGTGGAATCCTCATACACGAACACGAAGCCTCGGTGGCCTCGCGTTCTAAGCGAGTGACCCAACCCACCACGGGGGTGGCGTTGGGGCGTCGTTCCGGGAATGCTGCCCGGCGCGACCTTCGCATTACATCCGATGGGAGGGGAGTATATAAATGGACGGTCTTGGACCCGCCATGTTCAGGAACCACACGGCACACGCGTGGCATACACACGGGTGGTTTCAGTAGTGTATTGGACCGGCGAAGTTGAGCGACAGTTGAAAAGTATAGTCAAGTTTTGAGTGATATTATCTGGATATCGGTGGAGGATTTCATCGCTCAGGTCGGCACAATCCGCGATTCAGAGGTGAGAAGTAAATCAGTTGCGCGTAGGAGGTCTCCTCTATCACCGACGAAAACGGACTCGTTACGCCCCAAAACGGTTGCAGCGATTGCTGCGTCCTTTGCCAATACCGCTCCCTTCGCCGTCATCTGCGGTTAGCTATGCATTCACCGAATAGCCGACCAGCACGGCGGGAAATGCTTAGCTTCGTGTGGCCAGCGCGGATGAGTCAAGCACGGCTTCTATGGGCGCTCCGCGCGTGTGTGCGCGACCTTCTACCTCCCCCTCCAGTTTGACCCCGTACGACGCCGATGTACAGTTCCAAGACTGTTACCGCCGAAATCACCAGTGGAACATTCGCTACTTCGAACTCACGTTCCTTCTCAACGGCCGCTACGACAGCGTCGATGATATCCAAGATAAGGCTCGTATCGAAATCATTCAAATCGCCCTGCGACATCACGGGCTTCATTACGGTCGTCCTGACCAGCCTGCCCGATGATGTCTCGCATATCGGCTACCTGATCTTCATCGAACGCACCGCGAAGGTCTCTGAGAGAACGCCCCGTCGATGAGTCGTGCTACGGCGTCGCTGAACGACGCATTGTCACGTTTCTTCGCTTTGATCGTAGACATCTTCTCAGGACAGATTTGATGTGGCATGTTGACAGCGTTAACGCTCCGTCGAAATCAACAGTGGGGTGTTGCAAGTCGGGAAATCAGACCTTCCAGGGGGGAGAATGGAGTATATGCACACCCACTCCAGCACGAGAAGTTTGAGGCGCTGCTTCGGCGTGTCAGCGATGGATAATGCTGGAGCAATGTTCAGGGTGGTTAAGCCGAAAAATACAATAGATGGAGCGGGTGAGAAGGTCAAGAGCCGGTACGTTGCACTGGTTGGTCCGAGGTAGTGCGGTTTTCTCCGGAAACAGTGGTGTGTGTTTTCCTCGTCACATCGTGGCGAACTCCTCGCCGGAGTCGGGCAGGTACTCAATGATACTTTGATGTGCTCCAAACTCGCCAATAATCGTCTGGAGAGCATCAACGACAGTCGCAATATCGCGATTGAGTTCATGCTGACGGTACGTGCCACCGTCCTGACCACGATGTTCCATCTCAGACAGTGTGAGATTGAGAATTTCGAAATCTGAGAGAAAACTGCGCATTCGGCGCGCAGTTCGCGGTTCTCGGCCCTGAAACTCACAGAGCTCTTTATATCGCTGATAGACAATCCGAGAGCGGGCGGGTGTTTCCCCCTCTGCAGCAAGCGTGGTCAGCGCATAGAGTGTGAGTTGCTCGTGTTCAGTGAGGTCGCGCATAATGTCCATGCTCTGTTGGGCCTCAAGCTTCTCCTGAGCGCGTTCGACATGATCAGTCGTAACCGAGTTTGCGTTTTCAGTGCGAGCGAGGTCGCCAGCCTTCCGCAGAAGCGTGATCGCCCGTCGGGCGTCACCACCATCCTGGCGACCGAGTGCGGCACACAGCGGGATGACGCCGTCCTCAAGCGCACTCTCGTGGAAGGCTATCTCGGCCCGTTGTTCGAGGACCTTCTGGAGTTCTTCCGTGCCGTATGGCGGGAACGAAATCTCCGTCTCACAGAGAGATGACTGCACCTTCGCATCGAGCTGTTCGCGGAACGTCGAATCGTTACTGATCCCGATGACACCAAGCTGGATATTGTCGATATAGCCGTTGTTATCGGCACGGGTGATCTGGTAGAGGAAGGTATCATCCGTGATGTGGTCGATCTCGTCGAGAACGATGATAACGCTGCCAGAAAGCTTATTCAGTTCATTCCAGAGGAGACGATAAACTTTGGATTGAGGATGGCCGGTCTCAGCGATATGGTTCTCGTGACCGCGAAGGTTATTCACGAGGCTGATTGCAGCCTGATAGCTCGTACTCAGCCCATCGCAATTCAGCGAGATGACGGTGAGATCGACTTCAAAATGGTCCGCTGATTCTCGGAGTTCATTAAGTAGAAAGTTCGTCACAGCAGTCTTCCCGACACCAGTCTTTCCATAGATGAAGATGTTATCGGGGTACTCACCATTGATTATCGGCTGTAAAGCAGCTTCATATTCCTCAATCTCGTTGTCCCGGCCAACGATATCATCCGGCACATACTCGACTTTGAGTGTGTTCCGGCGTTTGTACAGCGTGTCGTCCGGTTGAAAACGAGGACCCATATTATGCGTGAATGAGTGAGGCTACCACAATAGTTGTTTCGACCACCGTTTCCGCTATTTCCAGTATAACCAGGACTGGGTGACCCTTCCGATATATGGGGGGGCCCCACTGTTTCCACTATATCACCTGCGCTCTATCGCGGTGCGGTTGAAGACCAGTAGAATGGAATTAGGTATCTACGAGATAACTGCCGCTTGGCGCTATGTGGAGTGATAGTACCCCACTATTTCCAGTATATAGCGTTTCGTGGGGGGACTAAACACACCCCACCGTTTCCAGTAAATCGATGTCACTGTATCATGAGTTGTGACAGATGGGTCAGACCACTGGGTTCCAGTATTTCCAGTAAATACCTTTTTATAAGAGTTAGAGACCCCACCGTTTCCAGTATATCGGTGAAACAAGTGTAATCAGGAGACGGAAGTAGGATGGGATGGTGTAGATTATTGGTACACCCTCCCCCCACTATTTCCAGTAAAGAACAGCGAAGTAGTGACGACTACAGAAAATGAACTTTGAACTATGGAAAGGTTTATAATAATAGCATTATAGCTAGACCGTAGTAGAGCTAGAGCGGTGTTGTTGTAGGGACTAGTTCTAGTGAAAGAAATGAGGTGCGGAGCCTAACTTACCTGTCCTACTAGCTTTAGTGGAAATAGTGGGGGGTGGGTGCCCATTCTTACTTCTTCTATCCTAATGTGTAATTCTAATAGTAGAAATAGTGGGGTCTGACGGGTGTCAGACAACGGGAGTTGGAACCCGAAACTTCACGGAATGGCATACGGACTTCTTGGAATGCTTGGGTTGCTGGTGTATCTGGTACAAAAAGAGCGTCAAAAGGCTGGCCCGACCTGACTAATATCTCTGTCCGCTCGCGCTCCTCACTGATGTCCCGGATAGGGCAAATCGGTACGTTCGAAGGTCTACCTTGCAGTTAGTTCACTCGCTTTCACAGGTGAAGAAACTATATCCAACGACTGGTCTCACAGGCATGGGACCCATTTTTTAGCCCCAGTCTGGTGAGGGCCGTTCCAGTGAGAGCGTCCTGACCGTACCATGGGAAGGCTACTGAAGGCGATCAAAACGGAAAATAACATCCAGCAACCGAACCCACTGAAGCGCAGTTTCCAGAACTTACTGTTGATTGTCACGTAGTACCTCAGAAACAGGATACCGGTCTGAAGTTCCAGTCACCGCTCGTAGTTGGGGGACTCGCTCCGAGAGTTCCACAGGCGTGTGGCTGTCCAATCCAAGAACGAACTGGATTCCATACTCAGTGAACAGATCTAGCACCGCTGGGTCAGGATGTACCCGGCCAAGTGATCCATGGACGCGGCCAGCATTCACTTCAGGGATTGTTCTGGAGTATCGTTGAACGTGCGGTCGCAATTCTTACAGAGATACCGTTCAAACTCTCTGTAGCTGCCGTTTCTGACCGTCCGGTCAGAACGGCAGCGAGGACAGGTAACACCGTCACGCCAGCGAACCTGCTCCAACAGGTCTGCTGCGACCGATTCCAACCCAAACACATCGAGCGGAATCATTCGTGTCGGGCACCACTGGCGCGGTGCCCTTGTCCTCTTCGACTCCGCAGCTACCGCTCTCCAGTATCAACAATCTCCTACGCAAGAGCGGCAGAGTAATAGCCGTTCCTACTCCACTGCGTTCGTACTTTGTGTCTCTCTGACGAGTAGAGGATACGGAGACAGTGTCTCAAAGGTTTCCGAGATGGCTTCGAGCACAACCTCTCGAATGTGGCTCCAGCTGTAGCTCAGAGATTCATTTCACCGTTTAGTATATCGGTTTCAAGCTAATCAGGAGGCTGCCAGTGACTGCCTACGGAATCACGACATCTTTCATCCGTCCCTCACAGCGGCGACACGTGAGTTCCCTGCTCGGTGCCGTTGTCCGATAGCCACAGTTGGTACATTTGAACTCTTTCTGCTCTTTCGCAAGTGGGTCTCGCCGGCTCATATGGCCTATTTAGTATTCCTATAGTAATAATTCTTTTCTGCCATCATATCATCCACCCAATTACACTATGAGCACATCTCTCCGGTAGTAAGAGAGTATATACAATGGGTTATTATAGTGAAATGTGGCGTATAGAATAATCTATAGCGGGGGTAGTTGAACCCCACCTGAGAGACTATCACCTACTGGCGTTTGCTCACGTTATTCCAGCCGTTGAATCCTCGCGAGAAACACATCCAATTCAACAAAACCGACCAACAACTGCGACACCATACCCGAATCAGAATGGGTGTGACAAGTGCTCTGCAGGGATGGAGTTTCGCACGGTTACAAGTGGATCGACGACTTGGCTTATTTCGAGTCCGCCAACAAGACTGGAAAACAGGTATGCCTCTGTCTTCGACATGTCGTGATCGGCTTGCAAGAGGTCAAGGATATCACGGTTAGCCAATTTGACTGCCTCTTCCATCGTGTCGGCGCTGGCGATTGACTTGATATTCTCACCCGTATCTACAATGGGACGGTCGAGTCCAACACCGGGGTCCGAAATCACTGAAACCGTGACATCGATTTCAGTCCCGATTTCGGCACCTGTCCCGCACATCTCTCCGTCGGCCATAGCGGCCTTGGAGTCGCCCATCGCCAACATTGCCCCGTCCTGAAATACGGGGAAGTAAGCAGTGGTTCCGCCGGTCATGTCGGTGGTATCGAGGTTCCCACCATGGTCGTGAGGGGTCAGTGTCGTGATAGTCTCTTCTGCGGTAGCCACACCAATTGTCCCGATCATCGGCTCGATCGGAATTTCGTGGCCGTCGAATTCGATCGTGTCACCATCGACTTCGGTGATTCGGGTCGCAGGGTGTTCAATCTCTTCGTCGTCTTGTAGCAATCCGAAGTCCGGCGTCGTGACCACTCGGCCCTGCCCCTCGGTGACCCGCACCGCTTCAATCTCAACCGCCAAGATGTCAGCCGGCTCAGCACCCTCTACTTCGATTGGGCCGGTCGCTGCGTTCACTTCGTCCGGAATCGAATCAAGGAGGTCGTCACCAGTCTGAATCGTTTTACTGAGACTATCGATAGTCTCGATTGTGAGCGATTCCCCGTCGGCAGCTGTATAGACCGGATCCATCTCCGGAGAGAACTCGTAGATGTGGCCGTCCTCGTCGAATGAGACACATCGGCGTGACATATAGATTCTCTTCGGGCAAATGCTACAAAAAAGTCTCCCCGATACGCTGGGACGCGCTCAACCGCTGTGTCTTCGTCCGCTGCGGTTGTTGCTGAAGCCAGCCGAGGCATACCTGTCTGAGAGAGCCCGTGAGCGTACCCACAAGGCAACTGGCCTGGCTCGCTAGCCCATCCCCTTACTCTCGGCCACTGGGGTCGATACCGAGCCAGACCGCGATATATCGATACGCGAAGACAACAACAAGGATAATACCGAATTCGAGCCAGATTGCAATGTCACCCACAACGGCCTGGGATAGTTCAAGAATGAAAAATACCAGCAGCAACATTGCAATATAGTAGAGCGCGAGTTCAACGAGTTGATTTTTCTCCATACACCTCTTACGTCAAGCCCCCTCTCAAACCCTGTCCTCTATATCGGTAGGGAAGCCACACGCAAGCACAATCCACTACGGAAGGTTCGAAACCCGACCACTGGACCAAGCTGTTTCCTGTTAGAGCGTGTCATAGAAACATCCAGAACTGGGACCACTCAGGGTAGAAAATATTGGGATGGGAAGCTTTGTTGGATTACTATTAGTTTGACACTGATACTGCTGAAACAGCCGTTAGGTAGCTACTGCGAACTGAACAGGGAAAGAACTATTCGGACAGAAATGATAATTTCAGAACATGAGCACAGATAGTCATGACTCTGGAAAGGGCCTCGGTTTTTATTTTCGCCGCTTAGCACTTGTTTTACTTGTCCTATTTGCCTTTAGAGGCGCTACAGGAGGTATCCGTGAGTTTGTTGTTAATGGTAACTGGCTGGCTGGGAGCTTCGGTGTCATAGTTGTGAGTGTAATCGCCTATTGGCTTTTTAATCTATACGTTGGCTCTTATAATGTGGGATAAAACTCCTGTACTGATCGATTCACGGCCTGTTGTACAAGTCGCTACTACCGAAATCGTATACTATCAATCTCAACTAGGCGAATACAACGCTCAGTAGAACTGCGCGCTAAACGAGTCACACCGAGTTTAATTCGAAGTAGTCAATCTCGAGTTCCCTATTGCCTTTCCCGTTGGTATCTGAGTCGAGGATCAAATAGAGATTGTCGTTATTTGCAGCGATTTGTTGCTCTTCTGAATCTGTGAAGGGGTAGCTGTTGGTCCCCGTGGCAAGGACTTGTCGAGTCGTGAGCTGCTGGCCAGCACCATTGACGAGATAGAATCCAAAGGAGCCACTGCCGATCTGAATGCGCTCTATGTCGAAGATCATCTCGTACTCAGCGGCTGTCTCGTCTACCGCCGGCAGTGAGTATCCAACTTTGAGGTCCTCCTGCCCCCCGAAGAGAGAGCTGCCGCAGTTGTATTATCGTCGTCGTTGACTGCAGCGGGATTCTCGATATTCCCACTCGGATCTGTTGGTTGAGGGGCGTCACCATCATTACCATCACGATAGTTGTTCGAATCGCCGTAGTCGAATGTGCAGCTGATATCGACGTAGGACCTGGGACTGGTTCTCCGGGTCGCAGTAACCGATATGTCGTCCGTTGTCGCCGAAAAATCGAGGACAACTTGATATGAATCCCCGAGATCATCGGTTTCGTTGGTACAACTGATGTCCACGTCAAACTGGCCGAAGCCTGTGTTCCGGACGGTAGCATCAACTGGTGGAGAAGTAACCTCTGTCCCGTCCTGTGTAACCAACTTCACAACACTCACATCGATATCTGACTCAGACAGCGAACCGATGTTATCGGTTATTTTGTACACGGTTGCCGTGTCATTCTCTCCAGAGACCTGAGCAGTCCTAGATGTATCGACCAATCCGAGAAGTGCGTTGGCATCTGCTGCCGTGTCAAGGTCGCTTTTGCGGCGAGCACTGGTTTGTGTAAACGCAAGCGACTCAGACACCAGCAGCATCCCACCTCCAGCTATAAAACCGAGAGCAGCGCGACGTGTGAGCGACTGTTTATCCATCGTAGAGTAGAATATGCCGTATACGGTCCACTTGGTTACACTTACGTGACCGATATTTGATAACACTATTGATTTTTGAAATGAAAGGGTGAAACAATCGATACAAACGAAGCCTGTATTGACTACAACCGGATCAAGACCTGTTCTCTGGTGAGTCGCTCAAACGAACGATCTTCGAGCGCTCCGACGTGTCCATCGAACCGATCTTATTCTCGCTCTCTTGGAGCTCGGCCCTTACCAATGCAGCTTCAGCTGCCCCGTCGGCGGAGAGTTCCAGTGGTTTGACCCAATCGAGGTCATCGCGGGCCTCTTCAACGCCGTCACGGCCCCGCAATCGGCCCGCGCTGGCGAATACCTCATGGAGTGCCACCGTAGGTACGAAGAGCGGGAGTGGCTCGTTATGTTCGAGATACTCGGCTATCGCCTCGTCCCCGTGCAGGTAGTCGATGAGCGCGGTAGCGTCCAAACAGTTTATCCTGACGTTCCCTGAAGTCCTCGTCAAGTTCCTCTCGCGTCCCTTCGGCTTCCTCGCGGAGTCCGCGGTCTTTCCAAGCACCGAACCCCTTCATGACGTCCTGCTCGTCTCCCGTCATCCGGAGGAGAACGTCTGTGACACTCTCATTTTCCCGTTTCATCAACGCCCCGTCGCGTCACCGGTTCAGACCGAAAAGCCGGTTACTCGGCACCAGTGGGTATATAAAAATTCCGACGGATTGTCAGGTCTGCCAGCTATGGTGCCGTTCTTTTTTATCGGATATCGTCGGCTGACGTATGACAGAGGATACTGGCGACCAACCGTGTGGTACCCGACGGCAGTTGCTGGCAGGGCTGGCCGTAAGCAGTGCTTCAATAGCTGGCTGTACGACGCTACCGTCATTCGGTCAGGGGGTCCGCTTCGGATCAGTCGACCAACCCGAAACAGGGTCACCACACTACCGGGACTGGATACCGACGCAGGACCGAGGCGACCAGTTCGACAGGGTCCGAACGAGCTTGGAGTACCTCGAACCAGATAACCGCGGAGCGGACCTACTTGGGACCCCCTACGGGGGACAGGGGGTCAAACCGGGGATGGACGACATCGGTGTGGCCCTCTCCGCGTTCGAGTGGGCGGTTGAATCCCGGGGAAGCGTCGTAGCGAAGGGGTCGGTAAACACGGACACCGTCAAGGCAGCGCTGGAGGAAACCGGATACCAGCAGTACGACAACTACGAGGGATACAGGATCTACGAGCGCGACGACCTCCAGCGGGTCATCGCCCACGGGGACAACTACGTACTCTTTTCGGGCTATATCGACGAGCCGTTGCAGTTCGTCGGGCCGAGGATCGACGCCGAATCTGGCCGTCAGACACGGCTGCACGAGGCCGAATCCCAGTTCGAACGGATGACAGACAGTGTGGGGGCACCCCCGTGGACTCGAATCAGGCCAGGAACCTTCACCGTCGACGGCTCCACGGCCGTTCTGGAGGCCAGAAGCGTCGGATTCGGCGGGTCGATGATCTACACTACTCGAAGCTTTCTGTTCGAGGACGGTGCCGGCGTGTCGGAACAGTCCATCAGGGACCGAATCAGCGAGTACCCTGAGGCGCTAGAGGCCGACCGCGCCGAAGTGACCGTTGATGGCGACATCGCAACCGTCGTCGCGAAGATGCCGCCAGATACCTTCCGAGATATGGACAGCATCGGCCTCTACGACCAACCGATAATCACCTGGGGGCTCGCGTGGGAGCCGGGCGATTCGACGGCGCTCCTCACACACGAAGCCGGTGATTCAGTCGACGCAGACCTGTTCACTGTCTACCTGCAAGACGTCTCGGCAGGGGCGAATGACGGGACAGACGGACCGCGCGAGCCCGAGCCGGCAGACGCCCAGTTTAGTGACAGCTACGGCCGAATCGGGCCGGGCAACTCCCTGTCAGTGGACGTTAGCAGTCAAGAGAGGTGGCAGATACTCGTCCGCGGAGAGCCCGCCAGCAGGAACTACGTCTGGACCGAACTCGTATACTTCCCGCCCAGCCTGCTCGACCAGTGATGAATGGTGAGTTCACGACAGCCGTCCGGACACCCGTGCAACACCCAAATTCCCGGGGACGTCCCGGTCGAAACCGGCAGCGGATCGTCGACGATTATATTCGAGACATGACAACGAGGGATACAGTGACGGACGGACAGGACCTCGAGACAGTCGTTGCCCTCCTTGACGACGAGTACGCGAGAGCTATTCTCACCGCAACCAGTACCGAGCCGATGACGGTACAGGAGCTCGCCGACCGGACGGAGGCATCCCCGTCAACGCTGTATCGGCGTGTGGAACGGCTCAAGGCGGTCGGCTTCCTCGACGAACAGACGCGGGTGCGACCTGACGGCCACCACGACTCGGTCTACTCAGCGGTGTTGACCGACCTTCACTTCTCCCTGCGTGACGGTCGCTTCAATTTCGAGATCGAGACCGAGACCGATGAGAACCCAGCTGACAGATTACATCGACTATGGAGTGATTTCTGATGGTATTCGAGACGAACCTCTACGGTTTTCGCGTCATCGAGCTTATCGCCAGCGGCTTCGCCAGCGGCTCGGCCGCAGTCGGGCTCTACATCGGCTTCCGTTCGCTCCAGAGTTTCTACCGCCACGGCGACCCATCAATGCGGTATCTCGCAGTTGGGCTGCTGTTGTTGACCGCCGTCACGTACACCGTCACGTTCGTCGGGTCAATACTACTGCAGTTCCGTATCCTCTCGCTCCCGCAGCAGGATTATTTCCTGACAGTGAGCAATATACTCCAGTTCGCGGGGCTGGTGTGCATCGCGTACGCACTCCATCGGCGCGACTGAGACGGTTGGAGTGGTTTACTACTCCGGGATCGACGCGCTCGGAGACTGATTCAGCTTACGACAAGAGAACGGTCCCATCCAGAAGAGGCGACCAAGCAGCGTCTAGTCCCGAACAACACTGTACAAGCAAGCGTAGAACGTGAGACTTCTCACTCGTTTTCCAGCGCCACATAGATGTCGACGTGGCGGCATCCGTTGCGTCCCCAGCTCAAGAGCAACCTTACGTCGCTCACCGTCGCTTTCAGCCGCCTGATATCGCTCGTACACTGGCGGACCTTCTCGTCAATCGTCACACGCTCGACTCTTTGATGCTCCCGAGTACCCGTTTCTCAGCTGTCGAGGTCACGCCTCTTTTGTGTGCCTGCCGTCAGTCGAGACAAGATACCTACTTACCACCGTGAGACCTGATCTCAGATGGAGGGTGACTGCAAAACTAAACCGTCTTAGTCCATGAGCTTCTGCTGTTGCTCCTGAGCCCACTCAAGTGCGTCGTCAAAGTCTTCAAATCCTTTGGTTGTGACGCTCTCAGCTTCATTGTTCTGGCTAATTGCTAGACGTGACAGCCCATCAGCGACATATGCAGTCGTTTTGACGCCAGACTCTTCGGAGACTTCAGTCCAGTTCTGATTGACGTGGTTGAGAACCTCGCGGTTAGCGTTTTCTACATTCCCGATTTCAACGACGACGCTATGCATCTCCGGATCGCTTGCTGTTTCAACATAATGTTGTTCAGCTTGTTCCATGTCGCCGCTCTCGACGGCTGCAGGCATATCTTCAATATACCAGACACCGACACCGTCTTGCTCCTCATACTCGACATACTCTGAAATCGATTGTGCCATGATCACACGTTGCCACCTCAGTGTATATTAATCCACCTCGAACATTTCCAGTTGTGATACTCAGACCGTCTGAAATCCTGCTGGCAGAGCCACTTAATGACAGCTGCGGATGATGCACTTATCTGTCTGAGTTTCCGGTATTACTCTTAGATATGGTTATCCAGAACACGAGTGTTTAGAGGACGATGGAGTGAATTTCGATCATGGGAGCGATCAGTGAACTTGGTGATGACCCGCTGATCGAATTTTTGTTCTCATTCGCGGGGGCAGTTCTGACAAGCGTTTCCGGATACCCAACGAAATGCCACTCTGCTGTATCATCCACAAAAATGAGACACCGGTCATGGTTGGGGCCGGCCATGAGAACAACTCCGGTGACACAGCCTGTTGCATTGCCTTGAGCGTTGACCGGAGTTGGCCGCTTGCCGAGCGCACCAGCTCACCATCTGGCCAGGAATGTACTTCGAGCCCGTCGAAGCATGTCGGAAGTATCACGTGTGAAAATGCTGCAGGAAACATTATATACCGGTTCTATTTGTTTGATATTATATGGAAGGGCTTACGACGCGGGCCCAGATGGTTCTCGTGGACAGGTTGGTATCGGCACGCTCATCGTTTTCATTGCGATGGTACTCGTTGCGGCAATCGCGGCCGGCGTTCTGATCAATACGGCCGGATTTCTTCAATCAAGCGCCGAACAGACAGGGCAACAGAGCTCTGACCAAGTCACCAACCGGCTACAGGTAACCTCCGCAACCGGACAGATCGGTACTGTGAGCGGCGAAGACCGTGTTGGCGTCGTGAACATCAGCGTGAGTCGAGCGCCGGGCGTCGGTAATATCGATCTGTCTGAGACGACTATCAATGGGTCGATTCATCAGGCTCGTACAGTCTGGTCCATCAGAGCCAATCGGGTGGTGTCACAGACGGAACGTTCGGAACGACGATAATCTAGGACGGCGACGGGTCGCGGCCAGTCTTGAACGACCGCGCCGACCGGCTCAAGATAACGCTCGACATCGGAGCCGCCCCGTCCGATGTTAGCGTCGGTGGAACTAACATAGGCAACTTCGGTAACTCGCTTGCAGAGGGTGACTCGGCGACGATACGAATTACCACACCGACTGGTGGAACCACCGAGATTCAATTAACTGTCCCACAGACCCTCAGTGGGTCAAGTTCAGTCTCGCTGTGAAGTAAACCAGTTTCGCTCAGACCGCTTTTGTACGGGCAGCACGGGTCGCCTTCTGGTACGCATGGCGCTACACTCCACGCCTGAGGATACCGGAAGGATATTGTCACTCGTCGTTGACAGGTGCCATCGATGCCCTCCACAAACAATCGACAACCTGCCGGTGGTGCTCTCGTTATCGCCAGTCTCATTATCGTTGTACTCGGGTTTATTCTGGTCCCTCACCCTGGCGAGGCACAATCGACACATCGTATTGCGCGAACCGTCGAAGCCGACGAAGTGCCAGAGAGTAAAACCGTCACTCCGGTCGGTGATCTGTCGCCAGAAGCGAAATCAGCATTCCGAGAAGCCTTGGCTAACGAGGGCAGTTATACTGTTCACGGCAAAGAAAACCGGCCACCGGAATGGTACTACTCCGATGATACTGGCTTCTATTACGTCCAGAGCGAGGGAATGATATACGAGGTGATGACGAGCGGATCGGCAGGTCACATCTTCGACTACATTAAGATAGGCCCCTTCCTCCTCACTGGGATTGCGATGGGCATTACTGGGATTCGATGGCTTCGGCGGGGGTGAAGCGGACACCTGAAATTCGCTTCCCTACTCATTCCCTTAGAGACCGTCTTTTCAGTACCCGAGCAGTTCGGCCAACCAGTGACCCGCTCAGTCGAACTTCCGACCGGCCACAGTACGCAGTATCCACACCATTGACCGCGCACACTCTACTGAAGGGGTCAGTACTGGAGAGTTACTGATTATGGATGACACTGAGCACTCAATCCAGAGAGCTAACCAGAAAGCACTCTGGTCCACAATTTCACCAGCCGTCTGTCGATGAGGAGTCTATGGTTTAAGAATCGTCTCAGCCGTCTCCCTGAAGCCCTTGTAATAGATTATACCCCACAACGGCGTCGATTCGTAGTAATCGACGGTGCCCTCAGTCGGGTCAATGATGACTGGAAATTCGAAGGATGACCAGTGTTTCGGGTCATACTGTTGGACCCAATCGATGAGACCTGTCTCGCTAACAATGACCGGATAGACGACGAGGTTGCCGCCTAATCCCCGCGGGAGTTTCGATTTCAGGGAGAGGCCGTAGTTGAAGCTAGCCTCACTGAACGCCTGTGCCTGAGAGGCTGTTTCCGCCGTGCCGACCACGAATACGGTGTCGACTAATCCAAACGTTGAGATCGATAGCGAGCGGTCGTGAAATACCGTCGCCTGTTGGTCGTCCACCGTCGTCGTCGACTGTTCAAACTCATCGAGTCTCCCCGATAGCGTCTGGATATATTCTTCGATAGAATCACACTTTTCCATGGGCCTGTCATGTTAGTAGACGCATAAAAAATCCATCTGTGAATCCATCACAGACGAGCGCTGGCGACATAGTCAGATCGTATGCATCTCGACGACCGACTCTGCCCGTCAGCTTGGAGTGCTGAATGTGCATAGTGTCTCAGCCCGAATTTGAGTCTCCGCCAAGAGAAACATTCGCGAATCCAGCTACTGCCAGAGCGAAGGCTACGCTACCCGCTTTCGACGGCTGCAAAATAGCGATCTGGAAGCCGAAGACATCCGCGCTAATCGACAGCAGGAGCGCCATCATCCCTGCGAGAGCCACCGATGCCACAAAGAATATACGCACTTGCACGGGACATGAAATCACTACCTCGCTTGACGAATTAAGATACTGAAAATAGCTCTCTGATCTATTTCAGACAGTCTCTAAAATGGGCACACCAGCAGGATTTCGATTCAGTGGCCGCGCGCTCATTATAATTGCTGTAGCAGCGTTCATCATAGCTGGTCTACTCCTTTTCGTTGCTCCGGATACGGCGCACCCAGTTCTCGTCACGGAGGAGGATGAATCAGAAGTTCCTCCCGATGCCGAGGTGCTCAGGTACACTAACCTTTCAGAGGGGGGCCAGGACGTGTTCGACCAAGGACTGCGTGCTGATGGATTTATAAGGGTGTATCAGTCACCGCCAGATTTCGACTATCCAACGGGTGACACAGTGGCCGCTGCCCGTGTCAAAAAGAACGGGACGATATACAGTATACTCACCGCCTCAAGATGCAAGCTCTGTGGCTTCGTGAATGTACTCGGCTACATAGCTGGGCTTGTTGGGCTCATCCTGTTAATGCGCGGGGCGTTTCGCTTGTTGAATGGGGAAGCCGACGTACGAGCTGATGATCGGTAGCGTGTCCGTTTGCGGTCCTAGTTTCGACCCGACCGCGGGTTCGGCCACGACCAAGTCTGGCCTACACTGTGGCTTTTGAGGTATACGAGATCCAGAGAAAGCATTTACCAATTTGGCCAGACAACTGACGTATGCGCCGCCGTCAAGCCCTCGCGCTTGTCACCGGTAGCCTCTCGCTGGTGGCAGGGTGCTCTTCCGACACAACAACAGACCTCACCCCAACACCCAGCAAGACAGGCACAGAGATGACTCCTGAGTCGCAAATACGGGAATTACCGATGACGACACCACCCGACCCAATCGATTGCGACGATGACCCACGCCCGGTATCCCGCGCTGCTGGTGACTCTTACCCAGACCGAGCCAATGGATTCGAACTGACGGCATCGAAGGGTGTCGTCACTATCGGTGAGCGCATTACATTCACAGTCACAAATATCGGAGACAATCCGCGGGGGATCGGAGAAAAATACAAATACAATATTCTCCGGCAGCACGACGGGTGGGAACCGATCTACTTTACAGAGAGCCAAGCCGGTTGGACAGACTTAGGCGTCCGCGTGTACCCCGGCGGTGGCTTTCGGTGGACCTTCACGGCCACCAACGACGGATTGGAACGGCAAAACGGCTACAACCCAGCCTATCACGTCTGCTCGGCCCTCGAACCGGGCGAGTATCGCTTCGCGTTCTTCGGATTGGGAGGGAGCACAATCTCGACGACGTTCATGATCACGGATGCGTGACTGACTAAAGGATACACACGCCTACCGAGCAGTTGTTCTAGGTGAACGACTTGATTGGAGACGGTGCGCTCCTGTACCGATCAATAGCTACTTCGTAGTCATGCGACTCTGCTGTATAGCGCGCTCCCACCTATACTACCCCTACCAGTAACAGCGCGACCGATCCAGAGAGTGCGTAACAGGAGGATAGTTGCCTGAAGTAGATTGCAGGAAAGCAGGTGGAGAGTAACACTTCGAATTATCTCTCCAATAACAATACGCTCGCCGGGGAAGCTCGGTACAGAGAGCAACAATACGGACGGTTATCCTCCAATAGAGGGTGTCATAGAACAGTTACCACACCAAAGAGCAGGGTGAATGCTGAGGTGGTATGGACTCAGCGACCCTGCAGAATGAGCCTTCGGTAGAGTCGTTCTTCAATGTCGCGGAGACCGAGACGT